>NZ_JBFDUZ010000002.1:0-300000 GCF_040719145.1 Paenibacillus sp. JQZ6Y-1 | reverse complement strand
ACTGATGAAACCAATCCTGTTCGTATCCGTTATTCTGGGCGGTATGGCTGGCGTATTCACAAACGTTCTGCTGCATAGCGGTCTGACAAGTGCGGCTTCACCGGGTAGTATCATTGCTATTCTGGCACTTGCTCCAAAAGGTGGCGCATTGCCGGTTATCGCTGGTGTTGCTGCCGCTGCTATCGTATCCTTCGTATTCTCTGCTATCTTCTTGCGTACCTCTCCAGTAGTCGAAGGTGACTTGGAAAAAGCACAAGCAACCTCCAAAAACATGAAATCTGGTGGTGGCGCAGCAGCTCCAGCACTGACAACTGCCGCTGATCTGCAATCCGGCAACGTACGCAAAATCGTCTTTGCTTGTGACGCAGGTATGGGTTCCAGTGCCATGGGCGCATCGTCGTTCCGTAAAAAAGTACAACAAGCGGGTCTGCCTATTCAGGTGACCAACTCCGCAGTTGATGCGATCCCTGGCGATGCTGACATCGTGGTTACTCAGCAAAACCTGACCAGCCGTGCACGCGGTAAAGCGCCAAATGCACAGCACGTATCGATCGACAACTTTATCAACAACCCGATCTACGACGAAATGATCACCAAACTGAAAGACGCAACATCTGGCAATGCTTCCTCTTCCATTCCAAAAGAAGCAGCGGGTGTACGCGAAGAAGTGAGTGAGGTTCTGAGTCACAATGCACCGCATGTGGTAGAAGATACGAAGGAAGGCGTTCCTGCTCCGGCTGGCGGCTCCCGTGTTCTTCGCAAAGAAAACATCGTACTCGGTCTGTCCAGTGAGCCAAAAGAAGACGCTATCCGCAGAGCGGGTGAACTGCTAGCAGGTGCTGGTTATGTGAAACCGGATTATGTAGCTGCTATGCAAGAACGCGAAAAAGTAGCCACTACCTACATTGGTAACGGCGTAGCGATTCCGCATGGTGTCGGTGAAGCGAAAAAACAAATTCAAACTTCAGGTATCGTAGTTCTGCAATATCCGAATGGCGTTGATTTTGAAGGCGGCAAAGCATATCTCGTTATTGGTATTGCTGGCGCTGGCGGAGAACATCTGCAAATCCTAACCAAAATTGCTGAAACGATCGAAGACGAATCTGTCGTACACCATCTGGCACAAGTAACCGATGCCGATGAAATCTACCGCACATTCTCGATCTAATCTCTACCGCAATACCCACTGTTCCCTGTGATTGACGACAAGAATTGTATTTGAAACAAGCTTTCACGGTTCAATCAGTAGCGCACAAGCTGCTGATTGAACCTGTTTATCCATAACTTGGTCTGAACACAGACGCATATTAACGGCAATCGCCGTTTTTTGCGGTTCATTTATGAAAACCGGATTATGGTTATCTGAATGTTACTGCAAACGTCGATTCCCCTATACTTATCGGAGGTGCAAGTGATGAAAAAAGCAATTCAGTTTGGTGCAGGTAATATTGGACGTGGATTTATCGGAGCATTGTTGGCGAACGCTGGATACCATGTCGTATTCGCTGATGTAAACGAGAAAATGATCGACGCCCTGAACGAACAAAAGAGCTACCAGATTCATATTCTGGATTTGGAAAAAAGCGTGGAGACGATTACGAACGTATCCGGTTGTTTATCCAATGGTCCAGACATCGTGAACGAAATTGCTTCTGCTGAGATCGTAACAACCGCGGTAGGTCCGAACGTATTGAAATTTATCGCTCCAACGATCGCACAAGGCATTGAAGCCCGCCGTGAAGCTGGTGCTGGTCCACTCAATGTGATTGCCTGTGAGAATATGGTTGGGGCGACCAGCCATCTGCAAGAGCAGGTAGAAAGCCACCTGTCCGAAGAAGGCAAAGCATATGCTCGCGAACATGTCGGCTTTGCGAACTGTTCTGTCGACCGTATCGTGCCTCCGTTCCAAGGCGATAACCTGCTGGATGTAGGCGTAGAAGCCTTCCACGAGTGGATCGTCGAAGAACCGAAGCTCAAAGGTGGCACTCCGCAAATCGACGGCATGAAGCTGACCGACAATCTGGTTGCCTACGTACAGCGTAAGCTGTTCACACTGAATACCGGTCATGCAATCACTGCCTACCTCGGATTCCTGAAAGGAATTGAGACGATTGACCAAAGCATTCAGGACGAATCGGTACGCTCCATCGTGCGTCCAGCAATGGAAGAAAGCGGAGCTGCATTGGTTCAAAAGCACGGCTTCGATGCTGCCGAGCATGCCAAATATATCGACAAAATCGAAACCCGTTTCAAAAACCCATACATTCGCGATGAAGTGATCCGTGTAGGCCGCGAGCCACTGCGTAAGCTTGGTCCTGCGGACCGTCTGATTGGCCCTGCCAATATGGCTGCTGAGTTAGGTTTGGGACGCGATCACCTGCTGCAAGGCGCAGCTGCTGCGTTCCACTACAACAACGCCAATGACCCACAATCCGCCGAACTGCAAGGTCGTATTCAAGCCGAAGGCTTGGGCGCTGTAGTTAGCGATGTTACTGGATTTGCCAAAGACAGCGAAGATTACAACAAGATCATGAGCGCTTATGAAGAACTGGCTGCTCTGAAAAAATAATTTACTTTACAAAACGCCATCAAAAAAAGATCCTGTGCCGTTGATTACGGTACAGGATCTTTTTTGAGTTTATTTCCATTTGTGCCCTATCTACAAGTTAATCGGCCTACAGCTGCAATCCAGGCTGCTCCGCTGGTTTACCAAACAGATACCCTTGCGCCAGATCGATACCGATACTGCTGCAAAAGTCGAATTCCTCGCGGCGCTCAATGCCTTCAGCCAGCACTTGGCTGCCTACATCGCGCGAGCGCTCCATGATCTGGATAATCGCCTGCTGCTTGTCCGTACTCTGGTCGCAGCCGTCAATCAACCCGCGGTCAATTTTGACGTAATCCGGTTTCAGGCGGTCGATCAGCTCAGGACGAGCGTAACCGGAGCCCACATCATCCAGCGCCACATGGATACCATTGTTGCGATACACTTCGCAAATCTCCTGTAGCTTCGGCGTATGCAGCACATTCTCCGTCTCTACCAATTCAAAGACAAAATCCTTCGGGTCTAGACTAAGACGTTCAATCGCTGCAAACGTATGACTCAAGCAATACTGTGGATTGTAGATCGACGACGGTAAAAAGTTAATGAAGCGCTTGATCCCCTTTGGCAGATGAATGGCACTCGTCTCTATCGCCGAAATTCGTGCCGCACGATCCAAAAAGGAGTGCAATCCCGTCCGATGGGCAATTTCAAACAAGCGGTAAGGCTGAAATGTCGGTCCATCCGGTGTCGGTCGTAGCAGAAATTCATACGCCACCACCTGCTCGTTGCGGTCAACGATTGGCTGCATATGACTCATGAATTTGCGCTGACGGATAATATCGACAATGTCGTAATTCTGCAGGCGGGAAATCATCACCGCTACCGGCAACCAATCCGGCTCGCCCTTATTATTGTTTTTTCCCCCAATACCCACCTGCAATTCGCTCCCCTCAATATTCGGGAGGTGAAAAATCCACTGCAAAATGTCCAGCATTTGTTCTCTTGAATCGTACTCAATTGAGCATGCGTCACGCACAATTGGACTACATTCAAAAGACTGCTGCTGAACCTGCTGCTCAAGCTCCTGAGTCAGCGGTCGCAGAGAAATCACTCCCTGATCTTCAATTGGTTGAATATAGCTACATCCGCTACAATTCATGGTGATCCCTCCGGATAGAAATATAGTAAAGGATACAAAATCGATCTGTATCGTGAATGTGCAAAACGTTTCAGCAAGAAAGCAAGCAAATGACAATCGAATAAAGCTATGGAAGCCGGTCGGAATTCAGTACAGATAGATTCCGCACCCTCGTGTCGTTGCATCGGTGTATACGTACAGTTCACAGATCAAAACGTTATCTTTCTATTTATTTCAGTCGTTAAATTAGTTATTAGGTCCTTATTCATAATCAATTAGACCTATAAATAATTGTATTTACCCGGATTGCAGTGGATTCAATCACCTTATTTAATAAGTATACCTTTTTTTCATATTCAATCGAGCATATGGCTGAAAATGATTGTTTTCTTTTATTCAAACTTTCATTTTCCTGCATAAATATTCATTCTAGGGTTATAAAAAAGCTGTGGTGCATAGAATATACACCACAGCTTGGAGGTTCAGCAGTAACGTTTGGAACTGCCGCGTTACTGGTACTTATTTTGCAGGAATCTTCACCACGTCGCCAACTTGCAATGTTGTTGGGTCCGTGATTTTGTTGTATTTCGCCAGTTCCTGCCAAGTCACACCGTATTTCAAGCTGATGCGGTACAGGTTGTCGCCGCGTTTGATCGTATACGATTGCTCACCTTTGGCTGGTGTCGTTACAGGTGGAGCCGGTTTCGCCGGTGTTGTTGCCGGAGTCGATGGCTTCGCTGGTGTTGTAGCAGGCTTGGACGGTTTGGATGGTGTTGGTTTTGTACCTGTGCCACCCGTTGTCGGCGCTGCTGCTGCACTCGACAGGTCGATTTTGTATTTTGCAAATCCATCTGCTGCGTCGCCTTCATACGTGATTGCTTCGCCAGTAGCAGCTACTGCCGATTTGGTTGTAGTCAGAGCAGTTTGTGCATTTGGAGATGTGTTAAACGTTACATCCGCATTGCCTTTGATTGGTGCAAACGACCAGTTACCGTCAGCGGTTGGGTTGATCGTTTTGTTTTCACGGATATAGTCGATGATAACCTGACGGTTCTCATCTGGAGCAGCCAGTACGATGCGTTTGCCATCCGGGTTCGCCAGCTTGGACGAGGATGCGCGATAGTTATTGGTTGCTACGATGAATTCTTGGTTTGGATCAATCGGCTTGCCGTTGTATTGCAGATTGACGATCCGGTTAGCGGATTCATTCACGACATTGCCTTTGCCATCATACTTAGCAGGCTGAGTTACATCGATTTGATATGTTACGCCGTCAATCACGTCAAAGTTGTACGTTGGGAAGTCCATATTGATCAGCGCTTGCTCACCGGACTTGGATGGATCAATCTGATTGAATTGCCCTGCGGACCATTCCAGCCAGTTCTTCACTTCTGCGCCGTTCACTTTCACCGCATATACCGTATTCGGGTACACATACAGATCGGATACGTTTTTGATCGCGATGGTACCGGCAGGAATGTCGGTGTAGTACGTTGCACCGGAACGTCCACCAGCTTTGAATGGTGCTCCTGCAGATAGAATTGGCAGACCTTCATAGTCGGTTCCCTGTAGCTTTTGCTCCAGGTACCATTTCTGTGCATTGGTTACGATCTGGATCGACGGGTCATCCTTCACCAGTGCAAAATAGCTGGTAATGCGGGATGTTGTCGTTCCAACCGGACCACGGATATAATCCAGTGTTTCTTCATGCTCAGTGTACACAGCATCAACTACACTTTGATCTGCCTGTACAAGCGCGGTTTTGGTTGTTTTGTCGTAGATTGGACGTGCTTCTACTTTGGAGCTAGTTACATTCCAATCATCGCCGTTTTGAGTCAGCTCCAGATCAATGATACCGAGGTGGTCACCCCAGAAGCCTGGCTCTACGGATGGAACACCGTTGATTGTACCTTTTTCCAGATCAACGCCTGTTTTACCGGCAAAATCGCTGCTCGGGAATACTTTGTGTGCATGACCAAACATGATCGCGTCGATGTCAGGTACTTTGCTCAGGTACAATACCGAGTTTTCCATTAGCTCGGTTTGTGGAATATCTTCAAAGCCGGAGTGAGGGACAGCAATAATGATGTCCGCGCCTTCCGCTTTCATTTGCGGGATAAATTTGTTGGCGGTTTCTACGATATCCTTCACGACTACTTTGCCGTTCAGGTTCGCGCTGTCCCACTGCATAATTTGCGGTGGTACGAAGCCGATCACGCCCACTTTCAGATCATGGGTAGCACCGCTCTCGTCGGTTACTTTTTTGTCGAGAATCAGGTATGGGGTAAAGTAGTTTTTCTCGCCTTTGCCTGTGCCGTCATCGACATAGATATTGGCGTTCACATAAGGGAAGTTCGCGCCTTTGACCGCTTTGGCAAGGAAATCGAGACCATAGTTGAACTCATGGTTACCGTAGTTACCTGCATCGTAGCCGAATTGGTTCATCGCTTTGTAGACCGGATGCACTTCACCGTCTTTGAGCGGGTTGATCTTCGCCATATAATCGCCCAGCGGTGTGCCTTGCAGCAGATCGCCGTTGTCGATCAGAACGCTGTTCTTCGCTTCATCACGTGCAGCCTTGATCAGCGTTGCTGTCTTCGCATAACCGTACTCGTCCGTCGGTTTGTCGGAATAATAGTCATAGTTGACTACGTTCGTATGAATGTCCGTCGTTTCCATCAGTCGAATCTTCACTACCGCGTTGCCTGTTGCGTCCGCTGCGAATACCGGAATCGCCGTAACGGCAAACAGCTGTAATGCCACAAATGCGCTAACCGCATTGCGAATCGTCTTTTTCCCCAGTTTCAAAATACAAAACCCCTCCCACATAAATTGAGCACGGGTATAGGCTTGATATATCGCTTTCAACAACGGTCGGTAATGCGCGGTTCAGCCGGAGCCGAGTTATGTATGAACCAGAATGAATAGGAAGTCTCTTCCCATTAAGTATTGACCGATGGTAAAATGAAAGTCGACGCAAGACCGTATGCCCTGTTACATGATAGCATTGTATACTATTGATTGACATAATTGAAGTATAATTTAAGCTTTTTTTAATGTTTTTGTAAAAATTAAACGCAAATCGTTGTTAATGTATCATATGTTGTCATAAAACCTGCTATATTGCTCTATATTTTATCCAAATCAATAATCACATCTACGTTGATTTACTGATCGAGCATTCGTATATGTAGCACAAATCCCCTTTTCCACCATGATATTCCTGCCTTATATGCGTCTCCTTTCCTATATCAAGCGAAAAGAGACGCTTTATTTTACATAAAATACAAGCGAAATTGCATCTGCTTCCAGCTCTGTTCCCCCTGCTGGACGGGATACACAATCTCCGCCCGCTGACCATACTGCACCAGCTGCGGCTGTGGCGCCTGCGCATCCACCTGAATGATCAGACCCGGTAACTGCCAGCGATCTGCTGTGATCTGCATTTGCTGCAGGTTCGCTCCTTCAATCTCAAAGACCAGCTCTATCGGTACATTGGCATCCAAGTGAGCCACAATATCCAGATTCCGCGCCTCTGTCTCCACCTGAAATGCCATCCCGCGCAGATGCGTATTCCAACTCTGTCCTACCTCGCGCCGTACCATGCGCAGCGAATATCGCTGTCCCTGCTCATCCAACCAATGTGCGGTCGCATGGTGCATCTGCCCATTCGTATTGTAGCTACCCGTCATTCCCCCGATCATCAGCCGCGGTGATAGCCATGCCTTCGCTGTACACACATGTCGGTTATGCCCCGGCAGATCACGCTCGCACAGCTCCTTAAATTGACGATATGCGAAACGCTCCTCTTGCGTCTGTCGCAGCTGATGCAGCACAGCTTTCGGTACATCCACCCCCACTAGCGCGATAAGTAGATCATGACTCGTCTCGCAATTGATGCCCGTCAGATGATGATGCGATTCCCCAAGCGCCAGATAGAGCAGCACACCGATGGAGCTGTGACCAGTAATCTCATTCTCATAGCTGCGTGCAAACGGTCCGCATATATTTTCCATAGTAGGGCTGTAAAATTCGCCAATATCCTCCCACAGCCCGTGCTCTAGCTGTAATCCGATCATGCGAAACGAATCACTCCGTCCGTACTTCCTCCACATACCCAGCACGGTCAGATCAACGCCATAATACGTACTAGAATTAAACTCCGCAAAGGAATGCAGCTCCATATAATCGTTCAGCAGTGCCGCAGCACCCTGCTCTACATGATTGATCCAGTCTAGCCGCTCATAGCGATGACCGTAATAATGGGCGATAAACAGGTGCATTAACTCGATATTCGTATTGGTCGGGATGGATTGCGAAATATATCGCTCTAGCGAGGTTGTTACTGCACGCTGCATCGCCTCATCCATTCGTGCCACCTGCTCCACAGGCAACCAATCTTCAAAATGCTCCAAAATGACCGCAAAAGTACATGCAATAAACTCGCGCCAATTCGGATCAAAGCTCTCCCATACGCGTGGAAATACCTCATCGATAGCCCGTCGAAATCCCGCCTCTATATCCGAACGTCCCTCTAGCTGGGCATACTGCACAAACCGGCGGTACACTTCAGCAAGCGCATCTTGCTGAGCATATCCATACCCCGGTGAAAAGGTTCCCCAAGCGGTATGCCCAGATGGCGGTGCTTGTAGCTCTGGTGCTGCCCGGAACGTACCTTCATAAATCTCACCTCGCTCGGTCAGCTGCGTATCCAGCACACAGTCGATGATACGGCTCGCCCTCTGAATGTCTTCTTCCTCACCACGCAGCAGTAAACCAAGCGCATAGTGACCACTTTCGCGTGTATCGTGATGCTCTCCTTCACCCCAGACCATGCCTACCTGCTGATCATATCGTCTGTCCAGCTCTTGCATCGCTTGCCGGATCAAAAACTGCTTATCCGGCGATAAGGCATGTATGTTGTTGCTCCCTTTTGTCATCTCACGGATCATCCTTTCGCAGCTTGCCAGTATGTATTGTTCACAGTATGATGCTCCCTTCATGCGTGTGCAATAAACTTGTTTTCAGTCATAAACCGCAGCGTAATGCCATGACGGTTGCCTCCTTGCAGCCCTTGCGGTTGTGCCTATCTTGATGCGCACAACAAAAAACGCCCTATCGGCAAAAAGCTGCCAATCGGCGTTTGATTTCAAGATCCTGCCACCAGAGATAGCGGCGGTAGAATCAGCAATTTTTATTCCATTCATGAGCCGTCTCCTTCCCTTTACGCTGCTTGCATTGCAAATAAGAATCCAGAATGCGATCCAGCTGCTCGGACTGGTCGATGACCCGGTGATCTCGGATACCGTGCTCGGCTGCCATCTGGTTTAGAATGCGGCGCTCCTGCTCAATTTGCTGCTCAATCTTTTCCAGGTCCAAGGAAAACACCTCCCGTAAAATATCCCTTCCAACCTGCACAGTCTATCTAGTTACGGGCATAGTTTCCTTCGTTATCTCCCGCTATAGTATGGTTTGATTTGCGAACGAATGCTGCTTCCTCTATAGGTGTTCTATATATCTTAGTCGTTTATATTAAATTGTTAGTATTATATTGGTTATACCTTAATTTCGTGTTATGTTTCAAGTTCCTACAGTACCTATTTTATCCTTATTTTGGAAACAAAAAATGACAAAAAATCCGGTTTGGAATTTTGTATTTCACGATAGAAATTTACAAAATTCGTCACCGGATTTTACGAATGCCCATTACGACGGGGATTCACCTGTGTAACAAAATACGACAGACGTACCTATCTCATGTCGTAGACTCAGGCGCAACCGGCAGGATTAGCCCTGCCAGGTTTGTTTGTTGCCGTCCTGATCGGTATATTCGATGGTTTGTGGTTTAATATCCAGCACTACATAATCTGGATCATCTGGTCCTGAGAACCATTGCGTAAAGTTGTCCTTCCAGACCCGTTGCTTCAGCTCTGCATTGTCGGATACGGTAGCTGTAGCTTGCACTTCAACTACTTCATTGTTGCCGCCTTTTTCGTAACCGAGCAACAGGTAGCAATTCGGGTTTTGCTCTAGTTCTTCGACTTTATGGGTTTTGCGGTCCGTTGCCAGATGGATATTCAGTCCTTCATTGTAAAGCGCCATATAACGAACTTTAGGCTTGTTGTCCTCTACCGTACCAAATGCACAAAACGGATTGTTGGACAGGGCTTTGACGATTGCTTGTTCTTCGGTGGATGTACTCATAATCAAGCTCCTTTCGCGTATCGGGACATAGTTATTTGGCTCTTGCAGATACTGCTCCTATCACGGACATTTATCCTGATCGCTCAGGTTCATTCGTCCTATGACAACGGATATATACAAATGTTATCCGTTTATGGTTAAAAAAATACTTCCTTTCATACATACCCGGTGTAGCTGGCAGTGAACCTGTTACACCTTGTTTTTGAAAATGGACTTGTCGAATGCCACCGTCTCTGGAAAGGTCATCTCCATCTCTATCTCACAGGAATACTTGTTCAGCAGCGGAAGGATACATGCCGCCAGTTACCCATGCGCGTGCTTAGTATATTCGTTACTGTGCTCGCGGCTGACCTGCTGGACAGTTATCCGCGGCTCGTCTATAATTACAGCTAGAAAAAGCGCATAAATATCTAGGGGAGCTGGGGAGCCGGCTGAGAGTGTATGTCCATCATACAGACCCTTATACCTGATCTGGATAATGCCAGCGTAGGAAGTGAAGCATGCCATGTATGTCTACTCCATATATGCACCTATGTCGTCCCAGTCCGGGGCGCTTTTTTTATATTTTAAGCAGGATTTATAGAGGGGAGTCTTACCGAAACATGATGACATTACGCAAAAAAGCAGGTCTGTTGATCCTACTGACTCTACTGCTGATCATGACTGCCTGCGGACAACGCAGCAGCGATAGTCAGAATAGCAGTGGCAGCACAGACAACGGAACAGCGCTAAAAGATGTACAGGTTGTACTGGATTGGACGCCAAATACGAACCATACCGGTCTGTATGTCGCTCAGGAGATGGGCTATTACAAGGATGCTGGTTTGAATGTGAAGATTATCCAGCCTGGTCAAGGCGGTGCGGATACAATGGTTGCCTCTGGTCAGGTGCCGTTTGGCATTAGCTATCAGGAGAGCGTGACACAGGCGCGTGTGCAGGATGTGCCGCTCGTATCCATCGCAGCTGTCATTCAGCATAATACGTCTGGCTTTGCTGCTCCGGTGGATCGCGGCATCAAGTCGCCTAAGGATATGGAAGGCAAATCCTATGGCGCATGGGGTTCTCCGGTTGAGGAAGCAGTGATGAAATCGATCATGGACACTGACGGTGGTGATGTCAGCAAGGTGAAAAGTGTCAATATCGGTGATGCCGATTATTTTACAGCTGTAAAAAAAGGAATTGATTTTGCATGGATCTTCTACGGCTGGACAGGGATCGAAGCCGAGCTGCGCGGCGAGCCACTGGATATGCTGTATGTGAAGGACTACTCGCCCAATCTCGACTACTACACCCCAGTGATCGTAACGAACGAAAATGAAATCAAAAACGATCCTGAATTGGTCAAAGCGTTCCTATCCGCTACAGCCAAAGGCTATGAGTACGCCATTGCTAATCCTGACAAGGCTGCCGATATTCTGATCAAGGCGGTTCCCGATCTTGATCCAGAGCTAGTCAAAGCAAGCCAGAAATGGCTGTCGCCACGCTATCAGGATGACGCTTCCCAATGGGGTCTGCAAAAAGAATCCGTCTGGACCGGCTATGCCGACTGGATGTACAAACAGAAGCTGCTCGACCAGCCGCTGGATGCCAGCAAAGCATTTACCAATGACTTCTTACCGTCTGCTTCGGCAACGACCGAGCAAAGCACTACATCCAAATAATAAGGAGGAAGATTCCATGTCCAAAACATTGCTCAGTATTCAGGTTATTCCCAAAACACAACCCGGCGAAGATTCCTACGACTATGTGGATGCCGCGATTGAAGTGATTCAGTCCTCCGGTGTGCAATATGAAGTACATCCACTCGAAACGACGATGGAAGGCGAATTGGAGGAGTTGCTGGACATCGTGCGCCGGATGCACGAAGCACTCGTCGAGAAGGGCAGCCCCAGCATCATTTCCCAGATCAAAATTGCCCATAATCCAACCGGCATCAGCATGGACGGTCTGACGGAGAAATACCGCGCATGACGGTACGTGAATGGTGGAAAGGCATATGGCCGCCCTTAGGGGCGGTCGTTTTGTTACTGTTGCTCTGGCAAGCAGCGACGTCGCTGTTTGGTATTGAAGATTGGATTCTGCCTGCTCCGCTACAAATTGCACACGAAGCGGAGAATAGCTATGATCGGCTGCTCGGTCATACGTGGGCGACGCTCAAGCTGACTTTATCGGGCTTTGCCATCGGTACGGCAACAGGGCTTATCGTAGCAGGCGTGCTGCATTATATTCCATTTCTGCGGCGTGCCTTATATCCGCTGCTTATTTTAAGTCAAAATATTCCGATTATTGCGCTTGGACCGCTGCTTATTATCTGGTTCGGCTTTGGCATGTTGTCCAAACTGATCGTTATTGTGCTGGTGTGCTTTTTCCCCATTACGGTTGCCGCGCTGGGCGGATTAGCCGGTACGGATCGCACCATGCTAAACTATATGCAAATGATCGGCGCTTCTCGCAGTCAGATCTTCTGGAAATTGGAATTGCCATACAGTCTGCCTGCCGTCTTTTCGGGATTACGCATCGCTGCGACGTATAGCATTATGGGCGCGATTATCGCGGAATGGATCAGTAGTGATCAAGGGTTAGGCTATTATATGCTGCTGCAAAAGTCTGCTTTCCGTACCGATCGAATGTTTGTCGCCATTATGATTGTGGTGCTGCTCAGTCTGCTCATGTTCTCCATCATTGTTCTGCTGGAGAGATGGTGCATCCGCTGGCAACGACCGCAGGAGCAGGGAGGAAATGAGCGTGGATAACGACAATATACTGAACGCAGGTCAACCGAATTCCATCCCTATGTCAAAGCGCGACGTTCCATCAGCCAGTGTAACGACAGCACATTCATCCTCTTCCGCCTTTTTAGAATTACAAGGTATCGGCAAGTCGTTTGGCAAAGGCGGCAATCGGTTACATGTGCTGGATAACATCTCGTTATCAGTACAGGAAGGCGAATTTGTCTCTATTATCGGTCCATCCGGCTCCGGTAAAAGTACCTTGCTGCAAATGATCGGCGGTGTGATGCTGCCAGATCATGGCGAAATTGTGCTGGATGGACAGCCTATCACCGGACAGCGTGGCAAAGCAGGCTATATGCCGCAGCAGCCCGCTCTGCTGCCGTGGCGCAATATCGAGGATAATGTAGTACTTGCACGCGAAGTGGCAGGCATGTCGCGCCGCGAATCGCTGGAGCAGGCACGGCGCTGGCTGGAGCGCGCTGGACTGGGTGAGTTCCGCAACGCCTATCCGCATACATTGTCCGGCGGTATGCAGCAGCGTGCTGCCTTTGTTCGCGCCTTGCTCGGTCCGCAGTCGCTGCTCTGTCTGGATGAACCGTTCAGCGCACTGGATGCCTTTACCCGCAGCGATATGCAGGCATGGCTATTACGAATATGGGAAGAAACGCGGCGGTCGGTCGTCTTTATTACGCATCATATTGAAGAAGCCCTGCTGCTATCCGATACGATCTACGTGTTATCTGCACGACCAGCGCATGTGCTAGAAAAGGTGACCGTGCCTTTTGCCAGACCGCGGCGTGAGGAGCTGGTAGATACGCCGGAATTTGTCGCCTTGCGGCGCCGACTGACCGATCTGCTACGTGCGGAGGTGAGCAGCCGATGAAATGGATCGACACGCATATTCATCTGGATCAATACAGCGACACTGATATTCGTACGATGATTCGCGAATTGCCGCGTTATGGTGTAGCGCAGCTGATCGCCGTTTCGATGAATCGGGAATCCTGTATGCGTACGGAACAGCTAGCACGACAATATCCTGGCATTGTTCAACCAGCGTACGGGTATCACCCAGAGCAACCGTTGCCTCAGCAACATCAGACCAAGATACTGCTGGAATGGATCGAGGCACGGATACATGAAATGGTAGCGATTGGCGAGATTGGTCTGCCGTATTATCGCCGTCAGGAATGGGCGGCGCAAGGCTCCACGCTGGATAAGCAAGGGTATATTGATCTGCTAGATCAATATTTGCGCTTGGGTCGTTTGCATGACAAGCCTGTCGTGCTGCATGCGGTGTACGAGGATGCCGATATCGTATGCGATATGCTGGATCAGCATGGAATCGAACGTGCTCACTTTCACTGGTTCAAAGGCTCGGCACAGACGATCCAGCGTATGGCGGAGCGTGGGTATTTCATTTCATTCACCCCAGATATTGCATATGAGCATGACATCCGTGAGCTGGCAGCTGCCTATCCTCGCGAGCTGGTGATGACCGAAACAGATGGACCGTGGCCATTTGAGCATATGTTCGCTGGTAAGCCGACAATGCCGAGCATGGTAGTGGATGTATGCCGCGAATGGGCAGCGATTCAGAACATGGATGTGGGCGATGCGGCTGCCTTACTGTACGCTAACGCACAGCGGTTTTACGGATTGTCCTAAAGAAACAGCACAAAGCCCGGTGATTGCGACCAAATGCTATAAACGCATATGGTGCAACCACCGGGCTTCTTTGCATATAAACGAATTCATTCCTCTATTCGACAGCCGCCTCATGCCAACCTGTTATTTACCATTCATCATTGTACTCCTGCCCATCTGCCTGTTCATGGTTCAACCAAACCTGCATCATCGATAGCAGCTGTGCAATATTCAATGGCTTGCTCAAATAGTCAGACGCGCCTGCTTCCATACAGCGCTTGCGGTCGTCCTTCATCGCTTTGGCGGTGAGGGCGATAATCGGCGTATGCTCCCATTCTGGCTGACTACGCATATAACGGATCGTTTCATATCCATCCATAACCGGCATCATCATATCCATCAACACCAGATCAGGCTTCACCTGCGGTAGCACATGCAGCGCTCGATTACCGTCAGGAGCACTGAATACGTGCATATCCCTTGTTTTTAACATGCGTTCCAATGCGGAGATATTCCGTGCATCATCGTCCACAATCAGCACTCGCTTGCCAGCCAGCACACCTGCATCGGGGTAGACCTCGCCTGTATCCACCAGCGGCGGCATCTCATCCGGTGTATCCTGCTGATCTATCGGCAGGGATGGCAAATATAGAGTAAACGTGCTGCCTTTCCCCTGCTCACTTTCCACTGTCACGAAGCCGCCTAGCAAGCGCGAGAATTCTCGGCAAATGGACAATCCTAGTCCAGTACCACCATAATCGCGCTCAGTAGCCGCCCCATGCTCCTGCTGAAATGCCTCAAAAATCTGCTGCTGTCGCTCTCTGGCGATGCCGATTCCGGTATCTGTCACGGATATAGCAATCATATGCTCTACATCGGACGGCACGCTATAACCGGAGGCAGGCAGCACCTGCGTAGCAGGCTGGATCATCAAAGTAACAGAACCACTGCGAGTGAATTTGAACGCATTGGATAGCAAATTTTTCAGAATCTGCTGCAATCGCTTGCCGTCCGTATGTAGACTGTCCGGCGTTCCCTCAGCGATGACAGAATGAAATTCGATACCGCGCTGCTCTGCCATTTTGTCAAAGGTATACCCTAATGTTTCTGGAATATCTGTAATGGATACTAGCTCAGAATGCACATCCACCATACCTGCTTCCACTTTGGACAAATCCAATATATCGTCGATCAACGCCAGCAGATCCTCGCCGGAACGGTGGATAATACTACCGTATTCCGCCACTTCGTCTCCATCATGCAGCGGCTCGCGCTCTGCCAGCAGCTGGGCAAGAATGAGAATACTGTTGATCGGCGTGCGCAGCTCATGCGACATATTGGCAAGAAACTGGCTTTTGTAGCCCGAGCTTGTTTCCAGCTTGTTCGCGTACTCTTCCAATTCCTGCTGCGTCACTTCCAACTCATGCGTCTTCATTTCAGCAAATTGACTACGCTCGCGTAGCTGTTCATTCGTTGCCTGTAATTCCTCCTGTTGCACCTGAAGCTCTTCTTGCTGGGCTTGAAGCTCCTCCTGCTGCGCCTGCAACTCCTGATTCAGCTGCTGCGTGCTATGCAGCAGTTGATCCACTTTCATCCGACTCTCAATGCGATCAATCACCAATCCAAAATTGGCACAAATCAGCTCAATCAATTGCAGATGACGACGGCTAAAGGTATGCAATGTTCCTAATTCCAGCACAGCCAGCGTGTGATCATTGAATACAATCGGAGCAACGACAATTTGCTTCGGTGTTAGATGCGCCTGTCCGGTCTGAATACGAATCGGATGTTCTGGCGTTGCTTCCAATATGACCATCTGCTTATTGTTGGCAACACGTCCGATCATGCCCTCGCCGGGTTGAAAGGAAGATACAGCATCTGGCATATCGGTATACGCCGAATACGAGCATTGCAGTTTAAAGTATTTCTCGTGTGCGGGTTCTGCATTTTCGGTATAATACAGCAATCCATATGCACCATCCAGCAGCGGTACAAGGCGGGTCATCAGCTTCTCCGCCAGCTCGGACTTGTTGTTGATTCCTTGATAAATATTGCCAGTGAGAGCGAACTGAGTTTGCACCCAGTTACTGTCTTCCATTTCTTCCGATGTCTCTCTCACCTTACGGTTATGCAGCTCCAATGCGGCAGACATATCATTGAATGCTGTAGCAATATTGGCAATTTCGTCGCCGCCAGTTACTTGTAAACGTGGCAGCTGTTCAGCCGCCTTGAAGTCGGTATCTGAGATTACATCTGTTACCTTTTTCAATCTGCCAGTTGTGCGACGGATTGTCCACGTTGCAATCAGGATGCCGATGGCGATGAGCAGCACAATCAAGGCGCCCGTCACTCCCCATATCCCGGATATGGACGTGTACTGAAAGATCAGTCCCTCCACCATGATCAACACAACGGCCAAAAGCAAAACTATACCAAAACCCCAGATCTGCTGCTTTTTATAATTCATAAAGAATAGGTTCGTCCTCTCTGGTAATGATTCGACAATGGATGATTTTGTAAATCGATATATCTCTTCAAGTATACGCCAATTCATTACCCTGAAACGGGTTCTGTCAAAATTAATTTCGTTTGCTGCTTATTTCCGATTGCCGAACGTCCATTCCGGTTATTAAAAAGGAACATCTGCTGTAGATCGCCTCTGTTTTGTTTCATAACGTATATCATGGAGTGCTTGACGAACAGTCATTTACGCTATACGATATTGAACGCATTACATCTTAATTTTAAACTATTGTTGCATACAGGAAGAAGGAATCGCTCTCTATGTCCAAAGAAACGAACCGTTCCATGGTCACGGTCGGGCTGCTGGCAGCACTGTTTATCGGGGCGCTGGATTCGACTGTGGTGAGTACCGCTTCGCCGCGCATTATTGATTCACTTGGCGGTCTTAGCCTGATTAGCTGGATTTTCTCCGTTTATACACTGACAACCTGTATCGCTACGCCGATCTTCGGCAAGCTGGGCGATCTGTATGGACGTCGGCTTGTATTTGCCATCGGTCTCGGTCTGTTCGTCGTCGGCTCCGTCTTGTGCGGATTCGCTGACTCTATGACTGAATTGATCTGGTTCCGCGCGCTGCAAGGGATTGGTGCCGGGGCGCTAACACCAGTCACCTTCACCATCGTTGGCGATCTATATCCGGGCAAGGAACGTGCCAAAGTACAAGGTATCTTCTCCTCCGTCTGGTCGATTGCTGGTCTGTTCGGTCCGCTGGTAGGTGGCTATTTTGTCGACTATATCTCATGGCGCTGGATTTTCTTTATCAATCTGCCAGTCGGGATTATTGCTGTGCTGTTTATTTTCCTCTATTATCATGAATCGTTTGAAAAGCAGAACAAATCGATCGACTATGCCGGTGCGATTACGTTCACGATTGGGATGACCTCTCTGCTGCTGGCGCTGTTAACCGGCGGCGAGGAATACGCATGGAACTCGCCTGTCATTATGATCATGTTCGCGATTACGGTTGTGTTTCTTGGACTGTTCCTCTGGATCGAGAAACGCGCTACAGAACCGATGCTGCCCTTGTCGCTGTTCCGTAATCCGGTATTATCGATCCCGTATATTCTCGGCTTCACCACACGCTGGATGGTGATGGGTGTGACGGTCTATTGCGCACTCTGGATGCAAGATGTCTCCGGCTCTAGTGCAACACTCGCTGGACTTGCGCTTATGCCGATGTCAATTGCATGGCCAGTTGCTTCTACCCTTGCCGGACGCTGGATGTACCGAATCGGTGCCAAATGGCTGATCGTATTCGGTTCTGTGCTGGTCGTGATCGGCAGTCTGCTTGTTGCCATAATGGAAGCAGGCTCTACGTATGGATTGATCGTCGCTTCGCTGATCCTGATTGGCTTCGGTATGGGCTGCATCGTGACCCCATCTATGGTCACCATTCAGGGCGCTGTCGATTTCCGCATGCGTAGTGTAGCAACGTCTACCAACACACTCATGAACTCACTCGGACAGACGGTCAGTGTTGCCGTCTTCGGTCTAGTGTTCAACTCGATCGTCACATCGGATACAGCGTTACAGATCGCTAGCGGGATTCATGGCGTATTCCTGCTCATGCTGGCGGTAGCTGCGCTGAACCTGCTTGTCGCCCTATTCCTGCCGTCAAGCAGCAAGCTGCTGCATAATCATCAGTAACGATATGATCGTATCGTCATTCGATAAGTAGGCATGATGAGATGTTACAGATCAGAATTCCATCGTGTACGTTTGACTACTGGATACAGACGTTGTATCCGACAAACAGCAGAGACACAGCTGTACAGAAACGCAACCACCAACAAACAGCCAAGATAAAAAGATAATATAAGCAAAAAGACCGTACTTTTAAAATGAAGTACGGTCTTTTTGCTATGATAATTCATCTATCTGTATCCAATCAAAACGATACAGCCTAGTTCTAGTTATCCTTTTCGCGCTCAACCGAAGGTACACGGCGGCTATACCAGTCAAAAAACAACTCTGCTTCCGTCCGCTCCAATCGTCTCGTTTCAAAATCTGCTCTGCCTGCTGCAATATACATACGAATGTCCAGCAGATCACGACGCTGCTGCATCCAGTTGCAGCGAAGCTGGAACGCTTCGATATGCTTCCACTGAATACAATGGGTGTAGTGCGCTATATAACGATTGCTGACAATGACTCGTTGCCCATCCAGCCTTGCACCAGAATAACGGTAACGATTGTAGTCTAGCCAGAACAGCAGCGCTGCCGGAAGGACCATCCCAATCGCATACCATGACCAGAAATAGGAAAATACAATGCCAGCCACTGCACACACTAGCAAACTTGGCCATACATAGGCGAGTAGGGCACGCGAAGGCGAATGGTACTGCGGCTTGCTATATACAAAACCGGGAATATGCGCATCCAACAGCTCCTGTAACTCATCACGCCGCACAAACGGATGCAGCGTCGGCAATTTGCCAGAGCGATCAGACGAGATTACATGCACTTGAATCTGCGCATAGCCCAGCCAGCGACGAATCGTGCTTTCTTTTACCGTTACCGCCTGTACATGGCGTGGATGAAACACAAATTGGCGACGTTCCAGCAGACCATAGCGAATCGACAACCGCTCCCCGATGCGATATACCGAAAAATCAGCGTATTTCACAATAAACATAATCAATGACAGCAGCCACGTAATGAATAATCCAGCAACCACTGCCCATATGAGCGTCTTGATCCCACTCATATATCCACTAGCATCGACCAGTAGACGATCCAGCAGCGATTGAGGAATCAGATCATGGGCAAATGAGTATACCCCCGCGATGACCGCCAATCCTAGCCCCAGATTCATTTCTGTCAATGCAGCGCGCAGCAGCTGCTTGGTCGTGAGTCGGTACAACAATTGCGGCTGATGAAGCCCCTGAGCGGAAGGGCTAGCAATCGAATCATGTACCGCCGTCGATGCGCTTGAATGGTTCGTAGACACCGATTCATGAACAGCAGCAGTGGGCATAGGCTGAGTATGCTCTGTGGCAGAACGCTCCACTCCTTCGGTCTGCTCACCAATAGAAGGTGTAGCTTCATAATGGCTATTCGGAACGATATCGGTCGGTGCATCTGTGATCTGCTGCGAAGCATGTGGATTGATAGCAGCAGGTGCAGACGACGAGGTGACATGCGACTCAGGAATAGCAGCCGCCTCTGACGTTATGGCATGTGTACGTGCCGACTGTTCATTAAGTACACGCTGCAAGCGATCCGCTTCCGCTGTGGACAGTACTTCCAGCACCGCATCGCCGCTAGAGCTACCCCCGGGTGTCTCAATCTTCAACTGTACCACGCCCAGCAGACGTTGCAGCAGCGGTTGCTCGATGCTGACGGAATGAATACGCTCGTAATAGATCGCCTTTTCATTGCGCGTCCATAAACCACTGCGAATAACAAAACGATCCGGTTCCTCGTGATACGTAAACTTACGCCATGATGCTATCTGATACACATTCATAATCACAATCATCAGCGCCAATACCAGCAACAAATACATATACGAGCGATTCACTTCATCGCCACGAACTATATTGAACAGCATCAATACCAATGGAAATGCGAACGCCCGTATACTTTTCAATACGGTAAATGCCAGATACAGAATATGCTGACGACGAGGTTCGGTATTCATTCGTCCGTCCTCCTTGCCAGCTCACCGATTCGCTGCTTCAGCTGTTCTGCTTCATCCAGCTTCAATCCGGCGATAATATGCGTCGTTGCCGCTGTCACAATCTCCACCGATGCCAGACCGTATTGTCGCAAAATCGGTCCTGATTCCAGCTCCACATGCTGAACTCTAGTCATCGGCACGATCATTTCGCTAATAAATAGCCAGCCTTTATGTATGTGTACCTCTTCATCGGACACATGAAAAGCAAACTTCTCATACCGGAAAGACGGCAATAGAAATGCGTTCAATCCCATGCGCAGTAATACGATCAATATAGCTATGACCCAGATCCACACTGGCACATGAAACCAGTCCAGCAGTGACGGCAGACTGAAAACAACCAGCACAGCGAGTAGCCAGCAGCCATTGCTGACGAGTGCCGATTTACGTTCTGCCAATTTCCAATCTGGATGAAGTTTGCGCATCACCAGCTGTTCCCGAGCGAGTGACATGTGATCTTCCTCCTTATGACCGTGACCTCGTCATGCAATGTGTAGCATCGCTCAGTACACGGGAGTAATTTGATTGCAAGCCTGATGATTCCATGATGTGCCCTTTCTCTACTCTATATGTATGCGGGCATGTTCTTTCTCTAGTATATACTGCTGTCCTATCACATGGTTTCAGAATCGTAACTGTTTCGATCGGGAATGTGGAAAATATCTCTGTGGACGGTGTATAGCACATTCGTTGATCCACTTCATCCTGATGTATCAACTTCCTGTCAGTCATAACAAAAAGCCCTTATCTATTCCATGTGCAGGTCGCAACCATGAAATAGACAAGGGCAAATATCATTCAGCCATGCTCCAATCAAAATCGGTACACAGCATATCATATATTGATAACCAGTAATAACTCTAGCGTCGATTAGCGTTTGTTAAAGCCTTTTTTCTCCAAAAACTCTTTGAGCTGCATACGCGAAGGTGTCGCAATCTTCTGTGCCATCAGCTTAGACCACGGTTCGGTCTTCGCTCCGCCTGTGCGTTCGCTCAAATAATTCACCATGGTCTCATCGTATTCCTTCACTGCTTCCAGCGTCGTATCCGTTTGATATGATTCGTGGTGCAGCACTGCTTTGAGTGGCAGGCGCGGACGAATACCCGGCTCTTGATTCGGATAACCCAGACACATGCCGTAGATTGGATACGTCAGCTCCGGCAAGCCCAGCAGCTCGGATACTTCTTCGATCTTTGTACGAATACCACCGATATACACAACGCCCAAACCGAGCGATTCTGCTGCTACTGCGGCATTTTGCGCTGCCAGTGTCACGTCCGCTGTCGCTACGATAAAGTTCTCAACAGCATCCACATAGGATTCCTGCTCTGGCAAATGCTCTTGTACCGCATGCTCCAGACGATACAGATCGGCACACCAAACGAGGAATACCGGGCATTCGTCAATATAACGCTGATTACCCGCCAACTCTGCCAGCTTCGATTTGCGCTCTGGATCGCGAACGGCGATCACACTATACGCCTGCACATTACTGGAACTGGACGCCATTTGCCCAGCAGCTACAATAGCTTCCAACTGTTCGTCTGTCACAGCGTCGGGTTTATAACTACGGATTGAGCGGTGGTTCATCAATAAATTAATCGTTTCGTTCATATCTATATGCACTCCTGTCTGCTAATCATTCATAAGTATCTTACCTTTATAGTATGATCCTAAAACAGATTGTGCGCAAGTTATCTTATTTTTTTCTTTGATACGTAGGATAGGATGACCATCCTTATAGCTTGATCCGCTGCAAACGCAGTGCGTTCAAGACGACCGATACTGAGCTAAATGCCATCGCTGCGCCTGCCAGCCACGGTGCCAGCAAGCCGATGGCGGCAATCGGAATCCCGATGACATTGTAGGCAAGCGCCCAGAATAGGTTTTGCCGAATATTGCGGATCGTGCGGCGGCTGATCAGAATGGCATCGGCGATACCGTTCAGATCACCACGCATTAAGGTTACATCAGCGGCTTCCATCGCTACATCTGTACCCGTACCAATCGCAATACCAATATGCGCCGTAGCTAGAGCGGGTGCATCGTTGATGCCGTCCCCGACCATCGCTACGATTCTACCTTCATCCTGTAATCGTTTGATCTCAGCGGCCTTTCCTTCCGGCAATACGCCTGCCAGTACTACATCCACACCAGTCTGCTCGCCAATCGCGCGGGCAGTCCGCTCATTATCACCAGTAATCATCAGCACTTGCAAGCCCAATTCATGCAGTCGAGCAATCGCCGCGCGTGATGTATCCTTGACTGTATCAGCAACCGCAATCCAACCGGCATAATGCTCGTCAATCGCAGTCAGCATGACCGTCTTGCCCTGCTGCTCTAGCGCCGCAATGGTGTCCTCCACTGGTGTCGTATCCATACCCATTTCTCGCAGTAGCAGTCGTGTACCAACGACAATGGTATGCCCATCCTGTACCGCTACGATACCCTTGCCCGGTATATTTTCAAATGATTGTACGGCTGTTGGTGTGATCCCCTGCTCCTTCAATCCGCTCACAATGGCACGCGCCAATGGATGCTCAGATGCACTCTCAGCAGCAGCGATTAGCAGCATCCACTGATGTTCATCCATAGGGTCACCTTCGACATGCCAGTCGGTCAGAATCGGCTCACCACGGGTAATGGTGCCTGTTTTGTCCAATACAACGGTATCTACGTTGTGAGCAGCTTCCAAATGCTCGCCGCCTTTGAACAAAATGCCGTATTCGGCGGCACGACCAGAGCCAGCCATAATAGACGTCGGTGTAGCAAGACCGAGCGCACATGGGCAAGCGATAACCAGCACAGCAATCGCCTTTTCCAATGCACTGCTAACATTACCCGGCTCCACGCCCAGATACCAGATGCCAAATGTCAGAAGCGCGATACCGACCACAATCGGCACGAAAATGCCAGAAATCACATCTGCCAGCCGTTGAATCGGTGCTTTGGATACCTGCGCTTCTTCTACCACGCGGATAATCTGTGCGAGCGCGGTATCGCGACCGATCTTTTCCGCTCGGAATTTCAGTCGTCCATTGCGATTGATCGTTGCTCCGATCACCAGATCGCCGACTGCTTTGTCGACTGGCAAGCTTTCGCCCGTTAGCATCGACTCGTCTACAGAGGAACGACCGTCGATCACCTGTCCGTCCACCGGAATCTTCTCACCCGGTTTAACGATAAGAATATCGCCGACAACTACATCCTCGGCAGCGATCTGTATCTCCTGCCCATCTCGCTCGACCAACGCCGTTTGGGCGCGCAGATTCATCAGACTGCGAATCGCTTCGGAGGAGCGTCCTTTGGCGCGGTGTTCAAACCATTTCCCCAATAAAATCAGCGTGATCAGAATCGAGCTTACTTCAAAATACAGCTGCACCTCCGCACCCGGCACGATCAGCGAGCGAACGATCAGAAATAGACTATAGAAGTACGCTGCGGATGTACCCAGCGCCACCAGTACATCCATATTAGCGCTGCCACTGCGCAGTGCCTTGTACGCACCCACATAAAACTGGCGACCGATGATAAATTGAACCGGTGTCGCCAGAATCAGTTGAAACCACGGATTCATCAAAAGATGCGGCATGTACAGCCATGATGTTATGCTGAAATGCGCAACCATCGCCCATAACAGCGGAAATGACAATACCGCCGAAGCAATCAGCTTCCACTTGCGCTGCTGCGCCTCCTGCTGACGCCGATCACGGATACCCTCCTCCCGTTTCGGGGAAGCTTTGTAGCCAAGCTTTTCTACGCGCCGTTGAATATCCTCGCTGTTTAGCGTACCCGGGTTGTAGACTACACGAGCTGTTTCCAATGCCAAATTCACATTCACATGATCTACACCGTCCATGCGGGATAATCCTTTTTCAATCCGTGTCGCACAGGCGGCGCAGGTCATGCCGCTAATATCGTAATCCACCGTTTCCTTGAGCGTCTGATACCCAAGCTGCTGAATTTTGCGTTCTACATCGTCAGCGCTTGTTTTGCCGGGTTCATAGGTGATCGCTGCGCGCTCCAATGCCAGATTGACATTGGCTTCGGTTACGCCGTCCATGCGGCGTAATCCTTTCTCAATTCGAGTGGCACAGGCAGCACACGTCATGCCGCCAATCTGGACTTGCAGCTGCTTGGCAGAAGCGGAATCACCTCCAGTTGACGGCGGCGGTGTTATAGCTGACAACGAATCGACGGGCGACTTTTGAAGTGGATTGTTCATCTGAAATACCTCCTTTGTAAGCGATATGTCGTTCTATCCAATGAATCGTATGCTATGATACAAACCCATAAATACCTATAGGGGGTATATTTTATTCCAAAAAGAACTGCCGAAGGAGGATGAATCTGAATATATCCATTCGGCAGACTTATCGTACTTTATCTTCCATACTGATCAAGATTAATCAATGTGCATCAAGGTATAACACTGGGTTAGCATTACTCTCTTGTTCGCTCCGCTACGACTGCGAATAGGAGTCATTCAATTTCCCCTGTAAAAGTAAAGCCAGTTCCTTAGACTGTGTTCCTTCATCATACTGCGTTAGCGTATTCTCATCCATTGCTAGCCAGTAGTCACCATCCAATAGTCCATACATGGTGTACCACGTGATCCAAGCACACTGTGGATGATCCGCGATGATAAGCATCGGTGCCGGACCATCATCCCAATTGTACTGTTCTGCGGCAACATGCAGCATAGCGCTATTATTCAGACGAGAAGCAGCTTCACAAGCAGCAGCGACGGATTCCTGATAGACGACGGCATCAACGGCTTTTTGTTCATCTTCAGTCAGTTCCAGCCGTACTGCCCCTGTTGTATTGGACAAAAGACGAGCAGCCTTCAGATCATGTCTAGTTCTGGCTTCCTGCCAGGCTGAATGCAGAATCCCTTCTGGATGATCCAGCTACGCACCTGCCTGTAACAATGATGGAATCAGCTCATATTGCTTGAACTTTATCGTCTTGATTAGTGCTGTCTCGCCTAGCTTGTCGGACACTTCTAATTCTGGCTGATGCTGTAGCAAAACAGATACCAGCTCTGCTGAGCGACGGTTCGTAATCAGCAACATAAGTGGTGTACGCCCGCGTTCATCCTGTTGATTGATATCCAGTTGTGCCAGAGCAGAATGCAATTGCTGAGCATCTGCTGTTTTACTAATCGTTGTCCAACTCATACCTGTCAAATCATGCTCCTGCCGAGATCACATCGTAGCCTTGATCTTCGATTGCCTCGGTCAGCTTCACAACATCTACCTTGTTCTCATCGTACTCAATATCTACCGATTTGCCTTCCAGATTGACTTTGCCACTCGCACCAATCTCTGCTAGAGCGCCTTCTACCGCTTTGACGCAATGCTGACAGGACATTCCTTCTACTTCCAATGTTACTTGTGCCATAATTGTTCCTCCTCTTTCGTCGGGATTTGTATTTCATATGCAATGATGTGCATCCTACTCATATCAGATTCCGCAGAGTGAGAATACCTTCATCATTTGTTGTATTATTTCAATAGCTTATTGATCGTGATCAACAGCTCGTCGATCACTTCATTCTCGCCCGCTTCAATCCGTTCGACGACACAGCTCTTCATATGCCCTTCCAGTAGCAATCTGCCGACCGAATTGAGTGCGGACTGGGCAGCAGCGATCTGATTTAACACATCGTCGCAATAGGTGTCCTTCTCAATCATGCCCTTGATGCCGCGAATCTGTCCCTCTACCCGGTTTAAGCGACGTACCAGATTGGTCTTCGTCTCATCCGAATGATGGCTGCGGCGACCATGATGACCACCAGTGGCACAGGCTTCCCCCTGTTCCGCAATATCAAGCAGGGTTTCTTCCTGCGAAGTGCCTGTTTTCTCCATTCCATGTCCCCCTCTGCCACCCCATCAGCATGCGGTATACGAACCAATCAGACTGAGGCGGATGTTGATTATAGCTCCATTCTAACATACCCCTATGGGGTATACAAGAGGATGATAAGAATAAAATACCTATTTTTCCCAAAGGGCAGATAAACAATCTAACGCTATACTACGAATTAGATAAAATTTTAATTACATAAAAAGGTAATTCAAAGAAGATTCCCGCTGTCATTATGGTAAACTTGTAGTATTCCTTCTAAACACTCTACTCAACTAGACCATAGGTTATTTGGAATCGGCTGCATCCGATATCGATGTTTTGGTGATTTTATCCGCTTCATCTGATCCGGCTTCTGACGATTCTTGTTCTAGCGTTGTAGCAGCTTGAGTGTTGTCTTCCGAAGGCTGTGAAGCGCTGTGATTATGATCCTCATTTTCTTGTTTTGGCAACTGATGATCCCCAGTTAGCGTTACGGCAGGCTCACTACTCTCTGTTTCCATTTCTTCATGGAATGGGGACTGAATGTGATCGGTCTCTTCCTGCGTATCAAGGATGTCGCTACCTGTTTTCCCTTCCGGCTGCAAATGCTTCATCACGCGTTCCAACAGCTGCGGCGGATCTACCGGCTTGGTCAAAAAGTCGATAGCTCCGCGACGAATACCTTTGACGACAATCTCGGAGCGCGAATCGCCCGACAGTAGCAGTACCGGTACGTCCCGTGTTGCCGGTTTGCTTTTTAATTCGTCCAACACCTGCAATCCATTCATGCCTGGCAAATTAATATCCAGAATAATAAGATCGTACGCGGCAATGCGGGAAGGAATACGCAAAAAGTCGACCGCATCCTCAAATGAATCCACCAGCACCTGTTCATCCTCCAGCAAATGTTTTACCAGCATGACAAATGGGTTGCTATCATCGATAATCACTATTTTTTTCACGATTATTCTCACATCCTTTTTTATAATCAAAGGGAGGAACCCCACGTGTCCAAAGCAGAACGATACCGGCAGATTATGGAGCAGACACGCATCCGCTTTCTCCAAGATGCCAGCATCAAAATGCAAGAGCTTGATGCCAGCTTTACCGAATACCGTCAGACCAGCGAGCCGTCTGAATCGACCGCCCGTGAACTCGCCATGCTGGTGCACCGTCATGTGCATGCCATCAAGGGATTGGCGTTAACGCTGTCCTTTGTCGAGATTGATCACATCTGTGCTGAGATGACTGATTACATTTTAAACGATCCAGACAAAATATGGCAGTCTTCCGATATTCGCTGGTTGGAGCAACAAACGAATGAGCTGGAACGATTGCTGGCTCAAGCTGGCTCAACCGAGTAATCCGCTATCTAGTGGAATCCCTCATTGCCCTTCGCTGGCGTTGCAATACTTTGCCATAATGCCTTGGTCTTGCTGCCGTTTCCTGATACAATGGATCAGGTTAACGGAGCGAAACTACGGAGAAAGGGGCATTTTTCGTTGGCACAGCTATTTTTTAAGTACGGCGCCATGAACAGCGGCAAATCGATTGAAATTCTCAAAGTTGCCCATAATTATGAAGAACAGAACAAGCATGTCCTTATCTTCACTTCTGCGTTGGATACGCGGGATGAAATGGGTTATGTATCGTCACGCATCGGTGTACGACGGCAGGCTATTGCTATTCACGAAGATACGGATATTTACCATATCGTGCAAAATTATCAGCCTAAGCCATCTTGCATATTGATTGATGAATGCCAGTTTCTAAAAAAAGACGCTGTCCTGCAACTGGTAGATATTGTAGACAAGCTGAATATTCCGGTAATGGGCTTTGGTCTGAAAAATGACTTCCAAAACCATCTGTTTGAAGGCAGTCAATATATGCTGCTCTATGCTGACAAGATTGAGGAAATGAAGACGATCTGCTGGTTCTGCGAGCGCAAAGCTACGATGAATATGCGTATGCGCGATGGTCATCCCGTGTATACAGGCGAGCAGATTCAGATTGGTGGTAATGAAAGTTATTACCCGGTTTGTCGTAAATGCTACAACAATCCACCCATTTCCTGATTTCTCTCTTGCTAGAGTAAAATAAAACCCGTGCTCATCTCTATGAACACGGGTTTTTCGGCATATTATTATTTGCTATTTTGGCACACTATCGATACCGCTTGGGGGTATATAGCGTATGCAGCAATCGGTTGCCGGATATGTGATGCAAATGATTCTTGGATACGCTCAATCCCTGAATAGAACGGATTAATTCACACGCTCTATTTTAGGCTCCTCTTGCGGAGGCTTGGTTTCCAGATCAAATTCTTTGCGTGTTTTCACATCTACGATATTAAGGTTGATCTCCACCACTTCCAAGCCAGTCATGCGGTTGATTGCTTCGGATACTTTTTTGATCAGTTCATTGAAGATGGCAGGGATGCTTTTGCCGTATTCGACAACAGCGACCAGATCGAGTGCGACCTGCTTTTCGCCAACTTCCACATCTACACCGCGAATGACATTTTCCGAATTGCTAAAGCGACCTGCCAGATTGCTGAAAAATCCGCCTTCTAGCGACAGCACACCTGGTACTTCGTTGGCTGCCAGTGCAGCGATCTTCTGTATGACTTGGTCTTCAAAGGTAAGCGAGTTTTTCCGTTCGTGCAATACAGTCTCCTGTGTTGGGTCCAGTCTAGTTTCTGCCATGTTCAGTCATCCTCTCACAATTGAAAATTAAAATCATTCCTTCTCCGACGGTGCAGCAGTTGACCTTGCGCTCATGCAGCGCATAATTCATCTATTGTATAAAGGATTCATCACTCATCTCGGATGAGCCATATCATTCCAAAATACCGAGCTTGTATTCCGTAAAGCGTATTTCCAGCCTAGCGGGTAAAAAATTGAATCCAGCGCTGTACATCCAGCGCCCCATCCTGCCATTTGCCGATCAGAAAGCCGACAACCATACAGGCGATGATGAGCAGGGTATATTTGAACCCGATGGTGATCCACAAAATGCCGATCAACAAACCAAACAGCGTCCACAAAATCCGTCTTCGATAAGGCATCAATTGCTCCAGCAATTCCAATGGATTCCCTCCTTATATGACACGCGGCACATTTTTGCTTTTCTTTTCTTCCTGTCGTTCATTGATCAGCACTTCCACTCGCACCTTCTCGATCTGCAATAGCTGCTGAAGCTGCTGCTCCACATACAATTGCAATTCGCTTGAAGCATCTACCAGTCTCATGGTCGGGATAACGCCTCCACTAATACGCGCGTATACGGCTTGATTGCGGCTGTTTAATTTGGTCGTAATATGTGGTTGCTTCAATAGATTCTTTTCCTGTACAGCATAGAAAATCGTCTGTTCAATCATTGCCTGTGATAAGCGGATCGTTCCAACCGGAGTCGTAATGTATAACGCTCTTGCTTTGGGACGCGCCAGCAAACCAACCAGAAACATCAGTGCAAATATGACGAACATAACCAGCGATAAAATGACGAGCGTTTGTAGTACCCATGGTTGTTGTGAGAGCGTGGTAACGACCACTTCCGTTACACGTCCCAGCGGATACGTAATCGCCACTAGCACCGCAGTAACAATCATGCCTGCCAATCCGATCAGGAAAATAATCAAGCGTGTCAGCCTGTTCATGCCATCTCTCCCTCTGTTGTCCTTTTTCATGCTTCATATACGGTCTGCACCATACGTACATCGAATGGAGCAGTGATATGCAATCAGCAAGCATATGTTTACAACACTCTGTTATACGTATTTACGTATGCACAGAAACGAAATTGTCCATGGATGACATCCATTACACAGTCAATAGCTAATTTCTTAACCTAATAGTGCAGTAACCAGAATTTAGGTCATATGAATCATAAAATAGCTCTCTTTTTGTGTAAAATCTATTTAAAAATAACGAACTGACGATGCGGTAGCACAACTTTTGTCATACTTTATATATATAAAAAGGATGAGGTATACACCCATATTTCGCGTGTACACCTCATCCTTTATGTCCGTGATCTGTTTATGGAGACGACAATTCCTGACGGTAGCCGATACCGCGCAATACATATCGCTTCAACTCATCCAGCTGCTGCTGACGATCCGGTTCTTCCTGATCCAGCAGTGGAATAAATGCAAACGATTTGACGGTATTGCTGCCAAACAGAATACTTCCTATCACCTGCAAAAATGTCTGGTCCAGCGAATAAAAATGAAATACGCCCTGTTCCCGACCGTCCCTCAAATATTGTCGCAGCAGCTCCCATGCAGGAAACGTATACTGCTGAATCGTCGCAATTCGTTCCGAACGAAGGGCAAACTCCTGATGCAAAATATGAGAAATCTCCGGGTCCTGCTGACCAAAATCGAATACCCGCTCAATCAATCGATCCATCCCAGTTACTGGGTCGAGCTTCTCCTGCCGGATCTGCACAGAATAGAGCGGAAACGGAATAAACTGTTGTAGCATCGCTTCAAACAGATGCTCCTTGCCTCCGTAATAATAGGAAACGAGCGAAATATTCGCATTTGCCTCCCGACAGATTTCGCGGATGGTCGTCGCTTCAAAGCCTCTGTCTGCCGCCAGCTTACGTGCCGCCTGCAAAATTCGCAGTTTGACATGATCTTCGCCTTGTTTTACCAACGTACCCTTCACTTCCCTGCTTCAGATTGCTTACAGCTGGAAACAACGTACACACTTCTGTCGTTCTGATTCACCAATCATTTCCAGACTCGCTCTTCTTATCTTAGCATCAAGACTCGGCTGCCGCTACTACGGGCGATACGGGCATCCGGTCACGACGGAAATACGTCGACACCACAATGATGATCAATGCCACGACGAAGATTAGTACTAGCGCCAGACAAGCAGCGCCTGTACCGTTGCCGCCGAACAAAATATTCATCAAGCCCTGCACAGCATACGTTGCTGGAAAAGCACTGCCCAGTACATGGTAAAACGTCGGCAGCAGCTCACGCGGCATCATCGCACCGGAGGAAACAAGCTGTACGGACAAGATTAGAATGTTGAACAGCATCCCCGCCATATCGAAGACGAAGAGGAACATCTGCGCCACAAACATAAAGGTTAACAGGAACAGCGCTTGGAAGCCCCACAAGGCGAAGAAGCCATGTCCTAATTGTCCGCCAAACAACGCCACAAGCGAAGTACCGATCAACGATACAACCACTGCCGACGCAGCGGTTACGAGCAAGCGTACCGACATGCGCTGCCAGCGTCCGAAGCGGCTTGCCATTGCTTTGGACGAAATTTGGAAATTCTGACCCATGATCATCGCGCCTACATACGACGCAAGCACCATCATCATCGGAACCATCTGGTTGTTCATCCCCTGCACCGGATTCACCGATTGAATATCCGATACAACGCGCTGTGCTAGCATCGCTGCGGTTGCTTGCGCCTGTTGTTCCGACGCCTGACCAGCACCAGCAAATACACCAGTTAAACCGCTCTGAATCGCAACTTTATTCACGCTCGCCGTTACTTGATCAGCGATATTGGTCATCATGTTCTTGATCATTACCGGATTCGATTCGTTGATCAGATAATGTAGCTGCGCTGGATTCGCCGATTGTATAGATGAACCAAAATCGGCTGGAATCTGAATAATCATCTGCACTTCGCGCTGCTGCAATTGCTGCTGCGCTTGATCCAGAGTTAGCCCAGTTTTCAATTGTACTGGCACCTTTCTCTGCAATCCTTCGATAATCTGCTGACCGTAGGTAGGGTCTTCGTTAACCACCGCTACGCTCAGATTTTGCAAACGGTCTGTAATGCCTTGATAGCCGGTCATCCAGACAACGGTAAAAATTACTTGAAACAAAATTGCCGTCATTATACCAACCTTGGTCGTTGGCAATTTCATAAATGCTTGAAATGCGCTTTTCATGTATCCTCCTTGTGACGCCATCTACCAATGGTCTGTCTATATCCTTCTAAAGTTTAGCTGCTGTAAAGTTGCGGTAACAAGTTTTTCAAACAACTGTTTAACATCATAGAAGTTGAAAGCGGATACTGTCAATTTAAAATTTCTCTGGAGAGGGGACCAATCCGGGGATGGAACATGTCGGCGCCTCCGGTGAAGCCCGGATGTCAGGAATGGGTACATGCGGTCGACATCCGGGCTTCAAAGTCGGACGTCCGGCATTGCTCCATCCCCTCCGTTCCACGCCTCATCCGGTGCTCTTTTGTGGAGGTGGTAGGGGTGGAAAGAGAAGGAGTGGCAGGGAGTTTTGGGGGATAGGTTGAGTTGGGGAGGGAATGAGGGTGTGGGGTAGTGGGGAGTTGGGTTGGCAAAAAAAGAAGTCTGCTCGGGGAGCGACTTCTTTTGGGGTGATTTTTGGTTATTTGGTTAGTTGGTGTAATAGGGTTGCGGTTTTGATTTTGATTAAACGGTGTTGGTAGGGATGGATTGATGGTTTGTTGGATGGCTTTTGGGTTGGCGATTGGAAGTACGTAGGTCTTGCAGTATGAGCCAAGCCATCCAGAGTAGGGCGAATACATGGATGCAGGATATGATGATGCCTGGAGCTGGTGGTAGGTAGCTGGCGATGACTGCACACAGGTTGTAGGTAATGGTGATGCTTAGTAGTAGTGTGATTGGTATCCAGCGGCGGTCCAGCAGGTTCAGTAGCAGCAGCGTGACCAGTGCAGGTACGCTGTAGCGTTCGTGAATCTCGGTGGGCAGCATGAAGAAAGCGAATGAGATCCATGCGCCTGCTTGCAGCATGGCGGCGGTGGTCAGAGTTTGCCGTCTCCAAATATACCAGCCGGTGTATAACACAGCCAATAGCAGCAGGACAAAGCCAATATTGCGCAGCGAGATCAGGTTCCATAGCTTGATCGTATCGCTTGTATCTGGGGTAGTGCCGACAAGGTAATACCAGATGTTAAAGGCATTCAAGGTGACTTGCTTGTACATGCCGACAGCGCTTAAATACGCGCCACGAATCATAGCTGTGAAGCCGCCGTGCAGCGTAAAGTACAGTGCAGTGAGCAGCAGCGGCAGCAAGGCACCCACAAGAAAACGCAGCAATGGACGCAGCTGTCTTTTCCATAACGTACGCAGCATGTACCAGCCAAATACCGGCGCAATGACAATCGCTTGAAACTTGGTGAGTAGCGCCAGCGCGAATAGGACACCGGCGAGTAGCGGAGCGGATAGAATCAGCAGCAGTGAGCCGGTCATCAGCATGCCATTTAATATATCCACCTGTCCCCAGATCGCGCCGTCTACGATCAGCACCGGATTCAGAGCGAACAGTGCCAGCAGCAGTGGTCGAGCGATGCGTCCCGATTTGCCGCGCGACCAGATTGCGACAGCGATAAAGCATAGCAGATCAAGTACGATCAGAATTCCTTTGTACGATAGTGTACCCGCCGTTGCCTGCATGCCGAACAGATGTAGTACGGATGCGTACATGCTCATTAGTGCAAGAAAGATCGGCGGGTAATTGATCCCGTTATTGTGCATATAGACGGTTCCGAGCCCATATTGCCTTACATTATTCATCCATTGCACGAATAGATTCTGGTCATCCATAAAGCCGGGATAGCGTCCGCCCAGCCAAAGTCGTATGAGCAGACCTGCGATGAGCAATCCGGCGATCCACCACCATTCATAACGGCGATGATGAGTATGAGATCGTCCCGTCCGATGCAGACGAGATTGCAGCGCCTCAGCGCGTTTATTCATACGGTCTTACCTCCCTGTGCAATACAAAAGTGGCAGACGTTTATCCAAGGAAAGCATGGTATGCCTCAACGCACACCTGCCAAAAACGCGAATGCTTGCCCCTATTATACAGTCGTCCATAGCACGATTACCAACAATGACTGCCTATTGGTTCCTACATCATATGACCTTGCTCCCGCTCCTCTACATAAGAAGTCGGAATTTACAAAAATAGTATTGCCAAATACGCATTTTTATCGAAAAATGGGAATATTGCATCTTTATGCGAGATGCTTCGTAAACATGGAAATATTGCAAATCGCAGTTATTCAAAAGGAGTGAGTACGACAACATGTATTACCCACTACAATACGTAGAGTGGTCAGAACAACAACAACGCGAGCTAGGATTGATTCACGAGTACCCATCGTTGCCGCAAGACGAGCTGTTTCTACATAAGCTGGTAGATGCGGTGAAGCTAAACCATCGAATCTGGGTACATGTTTCCCATGAAACGCAGGACGATCAGCGGCATGTCGTGTATACGCGTCCCTTTGCTCAGGAATTACCGGAACCGTATCAGGAACGTCTCGGTCGTGTGCTTGCTGGACAGAAGGATTACCCTTCCCGATTGGAGCCGGAATTCTGGATCTGGGATGGTCGTGAGTTTGTGCGACGCGCTTCCTTTTCTTCCTTTATGTCTACACTGGATATCGCGCGCATGCTGCTGGATCATTATCGGGTGGAGCATGGAGATACATATGAACTGCTGTATACCGCCTTGGATGCGGATCGGCAAAAAGTCATGATTTTCATGAGAGGAGTGGATCTGTAATGAACAACGATACTAACATCTCCTCTTCCTCGCAGGCATCTAACGACAAATCACTATCGCCGCTCAGCAAACCAACAGGCAATGCCGCCAACAAAGCCAAAATGACTGCCTTCTCCCTCATGCTGGTCGTACCAGTTGCACTTACGGGCTGTGGCGACAAGGATGAATATTGCCAATATGATAGTGCAGGCAAGCCGTTTGACTGTCAGGATGAAGATTATTATTACAGCTCCAGCGGTGGCTATTACAGCTCACATTATTACAAAAAAAGTAGTTCCAGCTCGCATAGCGGCTTTGGCAGCTCCGGTTCTAGCCATTCGTTCTTTGGAGGTTGATTCCGTGCGCCAAACTCGTCCATTGCAGCTATCGCGCGACGTACTGTTTGGCGGCGAGGTGGCAGAAGTCGTGCCATACCATATCATGTACGACAAGCCGTATTGCCTGCCTGCCCTCACACTGTATCACGCCGATGAATATGAACAGCTCTCGCTCGGCTCGGAGCGCGTGCATCATCTATATCGCAAAACGCTGCGCTTTATCCAGCAGCATTTGCCAGAGCCTTATCTCGTACACCAGCTTGGTCTGCATCCGCTGCTTGCTGTACTGGCGACGGAACAGGTCGATTGGGACGGCATTACCCGACTGGACTGGATCATTAGCCCGAATGGCGATATGAAATGTATTGAGAATAACACCGATACTCCTAGCGGCATTCCAGAAGCGGCATATTTGGAAGGAAAGCTGCTGGAATATGCGCCCGATTTACACCCTGCCTCCTCACACATGGACAGCTGTATTCGAGACATGTTTGTAACTGCGGTGCAGGATTATCGGCAACGCGGGCTTGGCGGCATCTTGTATATGACCAGCTACGACTGGCATGATGAGGATCGAATGAATACAATCTATCTGCTAGAACAATGCAAGCTGGCAGGCATCGAAGCGGTATTTGTACCGCTGGAGCAATTGCGGATTGTTCCGGGTGAAGGGCTTTTTTATGAGAACGAAAAGATTGAGCTGCTATATCGTCTGTATCCGCTGGAATATCTGGCGGAGGATCGCGAGGAGGACAGCGGACGCACCGTTGGTGAGGACCTGCTGCATCTGGTGGCGGATGGCAAGCTAGGGCTGATCAATCCGGTGCAGCATATGATTACACAGAGCAAAGGCTTTATGGCTACGCTATGGTCGCTGTATGAACGCAATGACCAGATGGCGGAGCATGTGGGCTTTCAGCTATTTACGGATGAGGAATGCCAATGGATTGAACGCTATATGCTGCCGACTTATTTTACCCCGGAACCGTTTATAACAGCGGATATTCCGTATGTGTCCAAAGGCTTCTTCGGACGCGAAGGTCAAGGTACAAAGCTAGTTGAACAGCCGCAGACTCACAGTGAAGATATGACGGATGCGCTGGCTTTGGATACGTCTGACACAGCAGAGGACGAAGCGGCTATCGCTGCTTATTATGAGCAACAACTGAAGATCTATCAGCAGCTTCAACCGATGGAACGAATCTGTGCGCAGACGCTGGAAGGGGATTTTGACGGGTATCTGTTGACGGGTGCATTTGTTATTGGTGGACGCTTTGCCGGTCTGCTGCCGCGGATTGGCGGCAAGGTAACTGACAATCTGGCATGTTATTGTGCAGCGGCAGTCGTACCCCAACTATAAAGCTCATGCTTATCAATGGTATGTATTTATGAAGGAGGAACTATGTTGAGAAATTTTGTAACGGATCTAGGTCATGTAGGAATTGGGCTGGTCATTTTATTTGCCATTTTGCTGGTGGGGTATTATGTATTCAGTCGCTTGACCCGGTACGATGATAACAAGGAGATCGCCGCAGGCAATGAAGCAGCTGGGATGTATATGGGCAGCAAGCTGCTCGGACTATGTATCATCGTTGGGCTAGTGTCGATTGGTTCGGACAACTGGATGGATGTGATCATCTGGTCAGCAGTCGGTATCGTGATTCTGTGTCTCGTGTATATTATCTTTGATCTGATCACACCGAAAACAAAATTGTGTGAGCAGATTCAGAACGGCAATATGGCGTTGGCGCGCTTGCTGCGCTCGGTGATTATTGGAATTTCGTTTGTGATTGGTACATTTCTGATGTAAGCAGGGCTGAATGCTGTACAAGTGTAGTCCATAGAGGAAGTGTGTAAATAGCCCCTGTATCTCCCATATGATTGTGGGTATACAGGGGCTATTTCCTTTGGGGTATAACTGGTATCACTTGGTTATTCGGGTATGCCGAATGTGTTCATTATTTGGCTACATAACCGTATGAGCCGGATTTGAATGTAGTTGGGTCATACCATTTGTACCCTGCCGCTGGAGCAGCCCACGGTTCGGTTTGCGGCTCAGTCGATGTAGCAGGATTTTCAATCGACAGCAGGGATGTTTTGCTGTCCAGTGTCAGACCACTTACTTGCGTCAGATCGGTATAGCTTTCTTTGACAGCCAACCAACGAACTGTGTTTACCAGCAGTGTGGCATCGTTGACTTCTTTGTAGCCATCATAGGTTGTTTTGGTTTGACCGTTTTCTTCGCGTTTGTATTTAGGCGAAGCATCTTCAACTGGAGAGGAATCGCCGATAAATGCTGCTTTACCTGCACCTAGCTTGGATACGGCTGCATACGGACCTTCTGCGCGTCCGCCGCCATTGTATACGCCCTGATCCACTGCATTGCCCCATTTGGACATACCGGATGGGATGTAGACGATCCCTTTGGCTTTGGTCGGATCAAGGATTGCCAGTGTGGAGCCAGCGTGCATAGCTACCGAGCTGACACCTGCTGTAATGCCAAAGGCTTGGGAGGAAGATACGATATCCGTTGCGTTAGCATCACCCAACGCATTGTAACGGAAACGAATACCGAAGTTGCTGCCCAACCAGTCGGAGCCTGTTACATTTTGCATTGCTGGGGAAGCTGCTTCTTCTGTAGACATGCCCAGTGTCGGATTGTTGTAGGCACCACGACGGTATCCGTTAATTGCTTCGGAACCATCCCAGCGGTTTTTGTTACGGTCGGCGTTGTAGTGATCGCCGATGAAGAAAATGCTGCCGCCACCTTTGACGTATTGCAGCATGGCTGCCTGTTCGCTTGTTTTGAACGGTACGTTGGGCTCAGCGATAACGAATACGTCATAGCCTTTCAGCTTGTCGTATGTGATCGCTTGCTCGCCAAATGTGTAAGGAATGGAGCGCTCCAGCGACGATACCGTAAATCCGTCGGCACGCAGACCGTTCGCGAAGTCAGAGAAGCCGCCGTCGATTACCCAGTCCGCTGCACCTGCGGTTTGCGCATGAGTATTGTCGAACAGGACTTTTTTGCCTGTGCCGTTAGGCAGTGTGGTGCCCGGCTCGGTTGGTGGAGGTGTGGTGCTGCCACCAGTCGTGATGGCAGTCGGGCTTTTTACACCCGCAAAGTTGTTGTATGTACCGGCTGTTCCTGTAACGGTGATGGTTGTGCCAATCAATCCGGGGTTGGTTTGCAGCCCATATTGAGAACGGAATGAAGATGGCAATTGAACGTCCAGCAGCTTGGATGTGCTGGTTTCGCTGCTACTGTCCGCCAGCAACACGTTAAAATCATTGGCAAACGGACTAGTAAAATCGGCGGTTTGTGAACCGCTGGCGTGTCCGACGATAATGCCGGTTACAGTGATCGTGCCTGCACTTTGCGATTGAATCGCTTGTGCCACAGTCAGCGCTGTAGCCGCCTGCACCTGCTGCTGTGGGATAAACCCAAGCAATGTAGCGACCGTCAGAATCGCGGTCATGAGCGCAGCAACCGTTCTTTTGCGAATAGTGTAATTCAATGAACATTCCTCCTATACCCGTCAGTGCGGGAAAATACGATTCTCTATTGATCATATTCCTCTTTTATCTATCAAATTCCTCTTTTATGTAAAATTTTTATTAAAAGGAAATTTAGCAATTCTATAGGCTTCGCAAATCTTCTTTTTCATGTTAGCTATGGACAAATAGCTCTTCATCCCTTAAAATGCCCAATAGACCAATCATCCTACCTTTAACCATAAATAAAGGATTGCTGTTGACATACAGCTCATTATATCCAGAAATGCGGGGAAGACTATGTTTGATAAATTAGAAAAAAAGTCGCTCGTTGAGCAGCTATGTGAACGGCTGGAGGAACAGATTCGTAGCGGCGTTTGGACTGTCGGTATGCGCATTCCGAAAGAAGCGGAATTGATGGAACAGTTTGGTGTCAGCCGCAATACACTGCGTGAAGCCATTCGTGCGCTCGTACATGTGGGACTGCTATCTACACGTCAAGGAGACGGCACGTTTGTTATTGCTGCCAGTCCACTCGGTTCGGTCCTCCAAAAGCGAGTCGGCAATTCCAGCGTGATTGAGATTCTGGAAGTTCGGCATGCGCTTGATCGGGAAGCGGTTATTTTGGCATGTCAGCGCCGCACAGACGATGATCTGCAAAAGATGGAGCATTATTCCGCTCTCTGCTTGCAGCATACTCATGCTGGCGAGATCGAGCAATTCGTCGAGGTCGATATGCAGCTGCATCATACGATCATCGGGGCATCCTACAACCCACTGCTGGTCGATCTGTACAACCATATGTTTGAACGGATTCAGATGTCGATTATGAGCACTACCGAGCTGACGACCGACAATGATCATACGGGGCATCACAATCTGATCGAAGCAATCCGTCAGCAGGACGAACAGCGGGCGGCAGTGATTGTAGATGATTATATTCACTATTTCAAATCCATTATGACCGAAGGAGATTTTAGGCAATGAAGCGTACGCTTGACATACCCGGTCAGTCCGCCGCGTTGCGGAATCCGGCCTTTTTACTGTTCTGTATCTTATTTGTTTCCTGCACGATGCGCAGTCCGATTACCGGGCTTAGTCCACTACTCGATCTGATGCGCGCTGATTTTCCCATTTCCAATACGATGGCGGGCTTTTTGACGACTATTCCACTGCTGGCGTTTGCGCTGTTATCTCCTTTCGTTGCCAAGCTAGCAGGCAATTACGGGATGGAAAAAATCATTTTCTTTTCGATGATCGTCATGATGATTGGCGGCTGGATGCGTCCGTTTGGCGGACTCGGTATCTTGGTCACTGGTACGTTTCTGACGGGTCTGGCGATTGCCGTGATTAACGTTATTTTGCCGGGCATGATCAAGCGTGAATTTCCGCATCGCATCGGGCTGATGACGAGTATTTATTCGATTTGCAGCAATGTATTTGCCGCACTGGCGTCTGCACTCAGTTTACCGCTCGCCATGAATGCGGGTCTCGGCTGGAAAGGCTCTCTGCTCACTTGGACCGTACTGGCAACCGGAGCGCTGTTGTTCTGGGTCACCCAGTTGCGCTACAACAAGGTCGCTCGTCTGGCGAAGCGCTCGCATACATCTGGTCATAGTGTCTGGAAATCGCCGCTCGCGTGGAAAATCACCTTTTTCATGGGCATGCAGTCGATGATCTTCTATGTATCCATCGCTTGGTTACCGGACATTTTGCAAGAGCAAGGCTTGTCCCGCATACAATCCGGCTATATGCTGTCTCTGATGCAGTTTTCCATGCTGCCCTTTAACTTTATTATTCCGATTCTAGCAGCACGCTTCGCTACCCAGCGTCTGCTTGTTACTGGAACCGTCGCCATGTATCTGATCGGTCTGCTTGGGATCATCTTTGGCAGTGGGCATCTTGGTATTATCGCCGTTTGTCTGATCCTGATCGGTATCGCTGGTGCTGCTGCATTTAGCCTTTCAATGATGTTCTTCAACCTGCGTACCCAGACACCGGAGCAAGCAACCGAAATTTCCGGTATGGCGCAATCCGTCGGCTATCTGCTAGCTGCCTGCGGCCCTACCCTATTCGGTATTCTGCACGACACTTCCAACAGCTGGACTATTCCGCTGCTGCTGCTCGTTGTAGCTGCTGTCAGCCTTCTCTACACAGGTCTCGGCGCAGGCAGCAAGGGCTATATTTATCCAACCGCTCCCAAAAACAACGAGATTCATGTCGAATAGCTCGACGTATCTATATCTATATCCTTCCCATACGAAGCAATGTCATTCTCTCATGAAACGGAGCAGCAGCCTATACGGTTGCCGCTCCCTTTTTTAGTTGATCTGGTCTTCGTTTTTTTGTTGATCGTCTTCTCTTCTGCATTGCATTGTGCGCTACCATCGCTTACATATGCAGCACTCCCCCTTCGCTCTTCCTGCTTTTTGTTATATACATAAAAATTGTATACATCCAATCTTCATCCAACACTATCTTGTACTAAGCTATACTGAACAGAACGGCTTGGTCTTATCGCTATCCGCGCAAGCATTACATATCTTACTTATAGAAAAGAGGATATCCATTTATGAATCAGCCCGTGACTATACTCGCCATCTCAGGAAGTCTGCGTCAGTCTTCTTCCAATACAAGACTACTCAACGCTATCATGGGACTTGCTCCCGACCATATGATCTTCACCACCTATACTGGTCTCAATGACCTGCCTCATTTTACCCCAGACCTCGATACCGACAATGGACCAGAGTCTGTGCAAGACCTGAGAAAACAGCTTCAAGACGCCCAAGGTGTACTCATCTGCACGCCCGAATATGGTAATGGCGTACCCGGCACACTGAAAAATGCTCTCGACTGGATCGTATCATCCGGCGAATTTGTAAACAAACCAACCGCCGTTATTACAGCCTCCCCTTCCCCTATGGGTGGGAACCATGCCAACGCGTCTCTGCTGCTCACCCTACAAATGATCAACGCCAAGGTATCAGACACAACTACCCTAACCATCCCGCACATTACCTTAAAGCTATCCAAAGAAGGCACCATCACAGACGTTACTTTAAAACAAAATCTACAAGACTTGCTCGAATCCCTACATCACGCTTGTCATCCATCCATAGACTAATACAAGGTACTCGATGCTGCTCGGAACGGAGGAACGAAAATAGGGGGAAAAGGCGACTTTGGAGGAGGGGAATATACAAGTATCTCCCATTGTGTAGATTCTCCTCTCTCCACTGGAGCCTGTTCCCTTATTCCTTTCCGTAGTGGTAGATACCAGCGTAAAACAGTAATTTTTCCAGCTAATTCCGATTAACACTCCCAATTTAGGGTATGATGTATAAGGAACCCAAAAGCACCCCCAAAGGAGGAATCACAAATGACAACAGATATCAAAACTACCGTGAAGCTGAACAATGGCGTAGAAATCCCATGGTTCGGTCTAGGCGTATGGCAAGTAGAAGAAGGCGAAGATGCAACCAAATCCGTAACTGCTGCGATCAATGCAGGCTATGTACTGATCGATACCGCCGCAGCCTACAAAAACGAGGAGAGCGTCGGCAAAGCAATCCGCGACTCCGGTGTACCGCGCGACCAACTGTTCGTTACATCCAAGCTGTGGAACGGCGATCAAGGCTACGAATCGACGCTGGCAGCGTTTGACGATACGATGAACAAGCTCGGTCTGGATGTACTGGATCTGTACCTTATTCACTGGCCAGTCAAAGGTAAGTACAAAGATTCCTGGCGTGCGATGGAGAAGCTGTACAAAGAAGGACGTATCCGTGCAATCGGCGTAAGTAACTTCCAACCGCATCATCTGGACGATCTGCTGGCAGATGCCGAAGTCGTACCAGCGGTCAATCAGGTGGAATTCCACCCACTGCTGACGCAAAACGAACTACTGGATTACAGCGCGCAAAAAGGTATTCAGGTGGAAGCTTGGTCCCCACTTGCCCGCGGTAAGCTGTTCGACAACGAAACCGTTAAAGCCATCGGCGAAAAATACGGCAAAAGCCCTGCACAAGTATTGCTGCGCTGGGTACTGGACAAAGGCGTCATCGTTCTGACTCGTTCCGTCAAAGAAGAACGTATTGTCGACAATGCTAACATTTTCGACTTCCAGCTCACGACTGACGAGATCGACCAACTGAACGCGCTCAACAAAAACGAGCGTACAGGCCCAGATCCAGACAATTTCAATTTCTAATTCAGCTGTTTGTATCTGAACGAGCTGATTACACATGCAACCGCTCGTCGACCTTAGGTCGGCTGGCGGTTGTTTTGCTTGCAGCGATGGTATGTCTGATGGCAGATACAGATATAGCATCTACGATTCGTGCAAGCCTCTGACATCCTACAATCCAAGTATATAAACATATAAAAAAGCCCCCGTTATCCACGGAGGCTATACAAAGTCCATTCAGTTGTAGCTATCATCATAAAGCTTATGTTGTGTCCCTGTCGGCTTGCTACCGACTTCGCTCGTCTTTCCCGTTTGGTTACGAAGACCCTACGATTGAACTGCGAGTACCCAAAAGTGTCTGTTTCAAATGATTGTACTGATTAAGTATGGAATCTACTCGTCTCGACTGGTCCAATACGCGGTGGTCTTGTAGGTCGTAAAATTGCACCATCTCATTAAGTTCTCGGCGCTCTTGTTCGATGCACTCTTCCATTAATTTAAGACTGTCCAAGAAACTCACCTCCTGCCGCGATCTGTAAAAGGAACAGCTGTTTATCTATCTACTTCTTTCTCTTTCTACTCTACTGTAGTCTGCACAGCTTTCTCTGTCTACGAATTTTACCAAACGATTCCTATTTCTACCATATCAGATTTACACGTACTTTACATTATAAAGTTACATAATTCTATACCATATGGTGCTGTCGGCGATTGGATCTTCGCTGTTCCTTTACAAGAAGTTGTATAATACCCTGTTTTCGGTTGTGGATCATTCAAATTTTAACTTTTGGCAATTTTAATACAAACTGGAGCATAATGCAAAAAGGCAGTTCGGATATTCACTCCCGACTGCCTTGTATCATTTACTTTGTACGATCACGCATCCATCGAAACTTGGCTTAATCTACCACTGCGTTAGTCAGTGGACCACTGCCGAAATGACCGGAGCGATTCACCTTTGTATTCAGATATTTTTCGTTAAATTCGGAGATGTCTCCCCATAGCGGTACACGACCACTCACTTCTGCACCAGAGCGCTGTAAAGCATCCAGCTTGCGCGGGTTGTTCGTGATCAGGGTTACGGGCTGTTGACGCAGCTGACCCAGTACAGCGATCGCATCGTCGTAATTGCGCATATCATCTTCAAAGCCCAGCTCCAGATTCGCTTCTACTGTATCTAGACCTTGCTCTTGCAGTACGTATGCCATCGCTTTGCTGAACAGACCGATGCCGCGTCCTTCATGATTCGCCAGATAGAATAACGCCCCTGTGCCGTGAGCAACGATCATTTTCATCGATTGCTTCAGCTGATAGCCGCAATCGCAGCGCTTGCTGCCAAAAATATCGCCAGTATGACAAATGCTGTGCATACGAATCAGCGCATCGGCGGAGCCTTTGAAGTCGCCGTATACGAGTACGCTCGATTGCTGTGCTTCCGCCAGATTGGACGAAGACAACATCTCAATAATCGCTGCATGGTCAATATTTGTGTTGCCGCATTCTGCACCTGCGATATTGTCACAGCGCAACCAGCAATACCATTGGAAAACGACCGTTTCGCCATCCAGATTTACAGGCAGACGGATTGGGCCGACCAGATAGATGGATTTTTCGCCACTGGGTACGATTTGTATATGATCTTTGAGAGCATCTGCTATTTTGGGATTAATCATTATCAATTACCTCCGGTTGTGTATCTCTGTCAACGATAGATACGTGTTATATTCAAAATTGGATGATGAACCGGCTGTATTGTTTCCGCCTCATCTGATTTCCTCTGTAGCTTACGACTGATAGATCGCAAAATTGCCGCTAAAGCCCGCTTCCTTAGCAAATTGGCTATCCAGCTCGGCAGTTGTTTCCTGACGGCGCAGCTGTTCAAACTGTTGTAATGTTTCTAGACCAGTATCACCGGAACGCAGCGCATCTAGCAAGAGCGGCGCTAATACATGCGCATCCTGCATCGCGCTGTTTACACCAATCGCGCCTGTTGGACTGAACGTATGCGCTGCATCGCCCATAATAACTACTCCCGGCTGCACCCATGTATCACATATACAGCTCTGTACCTGAAGTAGCACGAAATCATCCCAGCTACGGATATGCTGATCCACCGTTTCTTTCAATTCGGGAAAGGCTTCAACCAGCGCATGCACAAATGGCTCAACTGGCTGCTTACGCAGCTTGCGGTAGCTGTCCTGCTCAATATTCCAGCCTACCTGAATGTACCCACCCTGCTGGCTGAATAACGCCAGCTGCGAATCATTGGCTAATGCCATACGCACCGTAGCAGGCCAGCCGATAGGTGCCGGAATGCGCGCCCACAGCAGATCAAAGCCATGCTTGAGAATACGCGTGCCAATACCAGCCAGCTTGCGTACAGTGGAGTAGCGTCCATCCGCACCGATGACCAGTGAACTGTGTATGGTCTGTTCTTGCCCTTGATGGCGTACTTTGACGCCGTTGACAGCTCCGCTCTGCTCATCGTGCAGTAATTCGGTCACCGTTGTATCCATCATCAGTCTGTAATTCGGAAATTTCAAGGATTCGCCGATCAGTACTTGCAGTAGGTTTTTTTGCGGCACATGAATACCGGTATGCTGTTCACCCGGACCCGGCAGAATCGTCTTGATGATGCGTCCTTGTTGAAAATATTCTACCCGCTCCATTAGCAGCAATCCTGCCTCCTGTACATGCTGGTACAGTCCATGCTCCTTCAAAATCTGTTCTCCCTGTGCATTCAGATGCTCTCCGCGAAATTCTTTATCCATGTGACTATGCCGCTCTAGCAAAATCACAGACACTCCGCTGGCTGCGAGCAAATACCCCAGCAGTGCACCGCCGGGACCGGCCCCCGCAATAATTACTTCTGCATTCCAACTCATCGGCTTCTCCTTCCCACCTCGATTACAGTATCTTTATTTGTAGTAGTGGTCGCTCTATTGGTTTATTACTTACTTTTAATAAGTAGATTATATTTAAGAAAATGTGCTTTGTCAACTTTGTGTATTGTTCTAATTTTCATATGCGATATTGCGTATAAGAAGGAATACACCTCAAGCGCAAATAGCAAAAGAAGCCAGAGATCAAAACTCTCTAGCTTCTTTATCGGATGACGGATTCAAATTAATTTGTATTTTCTGGATATTTAACAGACCGGCTCGCAAGCCTTCCAGATCCAATCCATCCGCAGCAAATGCCTGACGTACCAGTCCGGGCTGAATAAATTCATCGTATTTGCCCAAATACGGCGCTTCTTCCTCACTGAGTAATTGCTCAGGATAATCGATATGCTTGCATTCAGCGATCATCTCAGACAGTAGCTCCGCAGCATCTGCTTGACCGGACACGACAAAATAATACGGCTCCATCGGCGTGACTGCGCGCAGTCCAAGCCGTTCAGCAAGATTATGCTTGAGCATGCGCTCTAATGTACGGAACGGCTTGCTGCCAAGCCACGGCAGCACGAAGCATGAATCGCCACCTGCCGGAATCACGATCTCGTCCAGCAGCCCAGTTTCGCGTGCCAGCCGACGCGCACGTTCCAATCGAGACGCAGCATTCGGTGCCAGATACGAGTACAGGTCTGTCGAAGCAAGAATCTCACGAATCTTTTGCATGACTTTTGTATCGACATCACCGCCTGCACCGAGCCAGAGTGTATCGACTTTACCTTTGGACGATTTGACGTAGACGGCTTTGTGGCGACTGTCGATCTCTTCTACTTTCCACAGCTTCCCAGCCAGTGAGAAGCAATAGCCCGGCGGCGGAACAGTTGTAATCGACCCGATCTCTTCCGAACCGTTGTATACAGCATGCTCCTCGTCATCCTTAAATACCGCATAGAAGCGAAAATTGTTCACGATCTTCTCACCTGCCATGCCGATGATCAGCGTACCTTCCTCCGTCTGCTGGATATGGTCCAGCTGTAGCAGATATCGTAAAAATTGCTGATAATGCTCCACGGTAAAATGGCGGAACGGCGGCAAGGTCATCACTGCACGCGCCAATTCAGCAGGCTCGGCTTCGCCCATACTCTTGAGCGTACTCATCGTCTGATGATACAGAATGCCAATCGGCAGCTTACGAGCGCTGAACGGCTCGACCCAGCGGTCGCGCACATATAGCTCAATGACAGCAATCGCCCGTAGCATCATCCACGGCATTCTTGCTGGCAATTGCGCCTGCTCATCCTCTTCCTCTGGACAGACAAAGATCATTTCCGAAACGGCACCTTCGCGTCGCCCAGAGCGTCCAAGCCGCTGCACAAAGCTAGAGCAGGAATATGGCGCTCCCAGCTGAATGACGCGCTCCAACTCGCCCAGATCGATCCCTAGCTCCAATGTTAATGTCGCTGCCGCCACGGCGGGTCCGTAGCCTTCCCGCAGTGCCGCTTCCGCTTCCTCGCGCAGCATTGCCGAGATACTGCCATGATGCACATGAAAAATATCCGGTTCCTGACGGTGAGCAGCAACTTTACGCATTTCCAATGTCAAATATTCAGCATCCGAGCGGCTATTCGTGAAGATTAATGCCTTCTTATGATGCGTCTGGTCGTAGATGAAGTTATGATACGCCTGCTGTGCATATTCCAGCTGCTGCGCCTGTTCTTCATTGCGCGCATCGGGAAATGAAAAATGCTCCACGCTGATACGCAGCTTGCGCGAGCCTTGCGGCGATACAATCTCCACCGGCTGTCCCGTGTCCGACGACAGCCACTCACAAGCACTCTCGTAATCGCTCAATGTGGCGGACAGACCGATCCGCTGCGGACGACAGCCTGCCATGCGCTGAATACGTGACAGCTGCGACAGCACCTGCACCCCGCGATCTACACCCATAAAGGCATGTACTTCATCAACTACAATATAGCGCAGATCACCGAACAGCGCTAGAATCGAATTCGGCTTGTTCATCAGCAGCCCTTCCAGCGATTCTGGTGTAATCTGTAAAATGCCGGACGGATTCTGTACCAGTTTCGTCTTGTGCGATTGCGGTACATCGCCGTGCCAATGCCAGACCGGAATGTCAGCGTCGCGCAATACGCCTTTGAGCCGCTCGTACTGGTCATTGATCAATGCCTTGAGCGGTCCAATGTACAGAATGCCGACCGATTTGGACGGTTGTTCATATAATGCCGTTAACGCTGGGAAAAATGCGGCTTCCGTTTTCCCAGAAGCTGTACCGGAGGCAATTAGCAGATGATGTGGCGTATCAAGCAATACCCTACACGCCTCCACCTGCGCCTCACGCAATTCTTTCCAACCACTGCGGTAAATATACTCCTGAATAAACGGCGCTAACCGGTAAAACGGATGCCCGCTCACAGGTCAAACTCCGCTAAAAAATCATCGACATCATCCGGCTGCTTCGGCGTAGCACCTGACGAGCGTGTCGAAGTTGAGGACGCACCGACAGCTTTTGCCGGAATATCCTCATCAGCGCTATAACTGCTTGGTGAAGACGCTGGCGCCGATGCTAGTTCGCCCAGCAGATGATCAAACGTCAATTCCTCGTTGAAATGCAGTGTGTTCAGCAGATCGACAAAATCGCGTACCACTTCGCGCGGGGTTAGCAATTCGTCTGCTCCCAGCCGCGACACCGCTGTTTGCATAAAGGAGACAAGCTGCGCCTGCTCCAGCGCGCTATCGTATTTATAATGCTGGCAGTGAATATCGCGCAACTTTTGCAGCATAAGCAGAATCTCCTCGTGAGACAGCATTTCCAATCGAATGACTGGACCAGCAAAATTCTTCGTACCACTGCTGCCAAATCGACTTTCTGCTAGTCGAGAACGCAGCGCTTCATAGCTGTACAATCCACGACGCGGGTCCTCGACGAACTGCGGCGTACCACCGACAAAGACGCCGAGATGACCTGCCTTGCCCTGCATCGTATCGTTGAAGATAGTCAGCAGCTTTTCATAGTTGCTTTGGCGAGAAACGCTGTTGGAGATTTTGTACAGATTGACGCCTTCGTCGACGAATAGCAGCAATCCTTTGTATCCGATGCGAGCGGCAAATTCTGCCCACAGCTTCATATAATCGTACCAGCCATCATCGTCGATAATGACACTCACATTCAGCTCGCGCCGCGCTTCGGTACGCGTCTGGTATTCGCCGCGCAGCCAGCGCAGAGCGGATTGCTTGAGCGTATCTTCATTCAGACGGATGCCTTGCCAATACGCAGACAATACTTTGGCAAAATCAAAGCCGTGCACCCAGCCCTCCATCTCGGCAGTCACCGCATGAATCCGGCGCTGCACCTCAATGCCGATGGATGGATCGTCTGCACTCACGCCCTGCTCCTCCATCACCTGCAATTGTAGATTGGAAATCCACTTTTGCAGCATGGATTCCAGTGCGCCGCCGTCGGGACGCGTACGGGTGGACAAGTTGATCATCAGCTCGCGGTATGTTGCCAGACCTTGCCCCTTTGCACCGGTAAGACGGCGTTCTGGTGACAGATCGCCATCCGCAACAACAAAGCCGCGATCCATCGCGTAGTTGCGGATCATTTGCAGCAAAAAGCTTTTCCCGCTACCGTAACGACCGGTGATTAGCTTGAAAGCCGCCCCGCCGTCAGCAACATTGTCTAGCTCGCGCAATATGGATTCAATCTCGTATTTACGACCAACCGCTACATGCTCTAATCCGATGCGCGGAACGACTCCGGCAGCAAACGAATTGACCAGTGCAGTTGTGATACGTTTTGGTATTTTCACTTCATTCATTTACAGTTCACCTCATGATGATTGCATCCAGTATGGATCGATATTCTTCCATCATTTCGCCGCTATCCAGCAGCAGATCGCCAATATGATCCATCGCTAGATCGTTGATCTCGTCCGCCAGCAGCGCTGCCATTGTACCATAACGTCCGGCAACGACCTGCTGTGCGTGTTCGTCCGCGCCACTCAGCATCGCCGCCAGCAATTGGATATGCTGCGGCTGTAATGCGTTCAGACAATCCTGCCATTCCTCATCCAGTTCACTCATATCACCCAGCGTTGCCATATTTGAAATGGCAGCAGTAGGCGATTCCAGAGTGGAAGTGGGCGAAGACATGACAGGGATTTCGTCAGCAGAGCGCTTCATTTCTTCCATTAACGATACATCAATTGTCGACGGCTCTCGCTCCTGCATAAGCATCCAGTCGGGATCATCATGCTCGGAGCCAGTGGATATCCAGCCTGCCAGATCGTCATCGTGACAATCACGATCAGGTTCTGAATCCAGCGTAGCAGTAACAGGAGACTCGGCTTGTGCCAACGCCGATGCCCATTGCTCAAGCTGTGCTTCTTCGCTGGCTTCTTGTATGATCACATCCAGTTCGTCCTGACGCAGCGTCAGCATATCGCGTACAACGGCAGAATCCGCTTGTAATTGCTCCAGCAGCTCGGTGTTGATTTCCACTCGACGCGGTGCAGGCAATTCCTCAACCGGTGTAAAGGCACGGCGTACATAACGCTCGATCAGACGTGCAATTTCCGGCTCGACTGGCGGGTTGATACGCAAGCGTCCATTCACATTCAACTGACGACGCAGTTCATTTTCGGTCATTTTGACGATGCCCGTTAGGAACTCACGCAACGGCTTATGATCGCTCAATGGCAAGCGTCGTACCAGACTGGTTCGGCCGTAGCGGGAAGCATCGTAGACAGCACTGCGGAACAGATAACGTTCATTTTCTCGATACACAGGTGGACGGAACAGCTGGATCAAGCGTGTACCCTGCTGCTTGTCCAGAAAAGCATCGACCGCTGCCAGTACCTTCGGAATGTATTGACGCATCACCTCGCCGCCCTGCTCGGCATAAAAGCGGCTGCGCTCCAGATCGTAATCCAGCAACTGTGGCAGCAATGCAAACGGCAGCTGAATCGGCGACGCGCTCCAAATGCGCTCCCACTCTAGATCCGCCAGTTCCTGCGATACATGGCGCGGCGTTTCCAGCAGTAGCTCCAGCAGCGACTCGTTCAGACCATGTACCTGCGAGAAGTCGATAATCCATTGAGGCAGATAACGATCCATTTTATGAAAACGACGGCGATACTGGCGCCACAGATTCATCAGCACATGATGACCATCCAGCGGCTCCTGCCAGCCCGCCCCGTTAATAATCTCGTAGCAGAGCAAGAAAATATACGACAAATCGGTCGCGGGATAACGCTCATTCCGCACCTCGTTCCGCCAGTAAAAGTACCATTTCTTCTGCCGCCATGTCATGCTCTCATACGTCGGCCAATAGCTCATAAACGGTACAAATTCCGCTTCGTCTTCCACCCGCTCCACCATATCATGCGCCCGGCAAGCGAAAATATATTCCGCGCTCTGAATCGCTGACAACGAACGACTGCGTTCATGCACATCATCGGTTGCCGAGAACGGCTGTCGTTGCGACTCAGACGTCGACATGCCTTCCAGATGTAGCGGCTCCAACTCCAGATTCAGCTCATGGTCACGATCCGTACGGCAGTCTGTATTTGCAGCGAGATCGCTGTCTGCTTCCGTCAAGAATGGTCGCGCTGGCAGCGGTGCGTCTGCTGCTGGCGGAATGGCATATGTGCGTCCTTCCGTTTTGGACAGTATGATCGGCATGCTCGGTGCAGACGATGGAAGCGATGCAGATGCTCCATCTATATGCTGGCGATCCTCTATAGATAATATGTCGTTAAGGGAGGACGTTGGATGTTCAGAATGTGCTGCCTGACTATTTTCAAAAATAGAGCCTGTTTCTTCTATGTTCTGCTCTGTCGCAGAATCGGAACGCGTCGAAGCAGATGATTCCTGCCGTTCGTCGCTGATATATCCTTGACTGTTTGATCCTGTGGAAGGCTTCGTCCAGTCACTGCTTGTTCCATCCCAATCCAGCGAGCGTTGCTGCTGCACTGGCGGGATATACAGATTGCTACGACGCTGTTGCTCTGGCGACAGTTCCAGCTCGGCGCCATCATATGGAAGATGCGGCTCGTTGTATTCCATAGGTACAGCTGGCTCTTCCATTTCCGCTTGTTCAGAAGTAGCAAAAGCTGGCGGACGCTGGATATGAATGCCCTGTCTGGACAACTCCTGTAGTAACCCTTCCATTCGCTCTGCTCGATCCGCTTTCTCATTCGGCGTATGAGTTGGATCGTTCCGCATAGGATTGGTATGGTTCCCTTGTTCGTACGCATGGTCAGTCTCTCTACACTGACCGCGATCATCCTGCTTATATTTATCCACTGTATGTTCATTATAGTGGTTGTATTCATCCTGATGATGCCCTGCCCGCTGCGGAATGGACATCCCTTTTTCCTCGTTGCCTAGTTGAATTTCGGCAAAGCCACCCGCGCGCGCAATCTGCGGCAGACCGGGCTGAGCAGCTCGCTTCGGCTCCATTTCAAAAGCAGGCGGCAATGCGGTCAATGGATGCTGTGGATCAGCAATCGCATATTCGCGCACGACCGAATGAAACAGCTTCAACAGACTCGTCTGAGCGGTACGCATATGAGGCTCATCCAGCAATTGCCCCTCGGCAAAGACCGACAGCCGCACACGCGCCTGAATACGGTTCAGAGCACGATACATTTTGCTGGTCACATCGCCCGTCATTTCGTCCGGTTCTAAATACATCACAATATCAACGCCGCCCGGTAGTACGGCGGCACGCTGAGTTAGCATGCTGACTGGCACAGCGATGAGCGGACGGGCCGCTGCCATGTTTTTGCTTTTGACTACTGGTGCAGACGCATCCTGCCAATATGGCTCCAATAGCTCGAACCACTGTTTGCGCAGGGCAGTCAGCTGTGTCTTTTTCCCGATCAGACCGATACGACAATCCGGTTCACGACGTACCCATTCCGATAGAAACTCGCCCAGATCGTCAGCATGACGTGTCACCCCGCCTAATATACCGCCAGACAATCCCCAATGGCACAAAAAGTCAAAGTGCGCCGTTAGACTACGCTCGCCATCATCATTCGGCAACTCCAAACCGGGTAACAGCATGGTCGACCACGGCCCACGTAGACGTTCCGAGCCGCGCTGGATAATCTCCTGCGGAGTCAGCTTGCTATGGCGATCCAATGGCGTACCGTCTGCCATCCGTCCCATCGGTCCAAGTCCAATCTCGCGCAGCAGATCGACCTCGACCTGTCCACCGTCATCCAGTGCAATATAGCGCCCTGCCGCATGCAGTCGCCGTGACAATTCCACCGCCGGATAACGAATACCGCCAATCTGAATCATCGGCACCGCCATCACCTGTCCGATGCCATGTCTGGACTCCCTTTTCCCTTCCAAAATCCAGTTCACCTCATGATGCACGTCAGCGACAAACTCGTCGTTATACGGAATATACGGTGCTTCCGGTAGCGATTCTGCTGGTGTCGCTTCGTTCAACTGACGATCTGACTTGCTGCCCACCGTCTGCCAATCCATCGGAATCTGGCGTGCAGGCTGGCTGCGCAGCGATGTATTCGCAGCTTGAGAATGGGATGTCTCTCCACGAGATTGTGTTGCATTGGAAAATGAAGGTGAATTCCGCCATCCCGGCTCGATCTGTATTCCATCTTGCTCATCCCCATGATCCTGATGCAGATCCGGTACATTGTCCAGCTCATCTGCAAAGGTATCATGCCATTCCGGCGCTTCGTACACGATCGCAGATGATGCCTCACCATGTCCCGCCAGCACAGCGGCGGCATGCTTATCCCAGTACGCCTGTACTGGCACACCATCGTCCATTTCTAGTGTACCCGGCAGCATACGCAGCAAACGCGAATAGAGCTTACCTGCTTCTTCTGTGCTGAGCAGACATTCAGTATGACCCGAAGCGCTCACCTGCCAGCGCTCGTCGCCTTCCAGCGCGTATCCAGTCACTAGCTGCTGAATATCCAGCGCTTTGTCCATTTCCATTACCAGACTGCCATAGGAAATATGCAGGAAAAAGCCTCGGTCTTCCTCGAAGCTTAGCAGGGCGATATAGGATTTGTCTGTAAAGGATATCGGAGAGGATAACGTCATGGGTGAACCAGGCCTTTCTATGTGCGTAATCATCTATGCGCAGTTAGTTGTAAATATAGAACATACGACCGTTTCCGGTCATCCGTCGGTCAACATAATATCCAATTATACATGATGCCTTTGGGCGATTGGTATAGGGAACGAACATATTTTCGTGAATTTCAACAAATACGCTGCTCACCTGTTCTATCGTGAAAGTCTCACAATAGTACGGCAGCAGCGTTCTGCGTATCTGACGAAGATGATATTTTTTTATTTCACTGAGGATGGAATACGGAAGAGTCGATATACCCATCCAATTAATTCCATTTCATCTTTCAAACTGCCAGCAAAGCCAACATATCCGTCTGGACGTAGCATCACATACCCGCCCTGCTCCATGCCATACCGCTTGCGCAATACAGAGCCTACATCCTGATGAAAATGATTGGGCTGTGGCTGAGGCAGCATCAATGGCTGATCCGGCATAATATTTACAATCTCCGTCACCGACCGCCAGCTGTCACCAATCCGAATTAGGAGTGGAATGCGGGTACGCTCGTCTTCATCCCACAACTCAGGATTGGTTGGAGATGGCATCTGCGGCGATGCTTCAGGGAATACAAGCAACAGATGCTTGCGGTTATCCCACCAATCCAGCCCAGCCCCTGCATCTGGCGCACGATCGCCGGGCGCAACCATGCCATGCCGCCAGTTTTCCCCGCGCAGCACCAATTCGCTATGACGGTAATGAATATCTGTTTCCGAGATGGCACGCGCCATTAGACGCTGTACGGTACTGCGCGACGACAACAAAGGTGCTACCGTATCGCGCGCCATCGCCAACAGTGGAAACCGATTGATCGCCAAACGTGTAAACACGCCAGTCCAGCGCAGCAACGAACGCGCCACGGGCTCACGTTCCTCTTCATAGCTGTCCAGCAGCATCTCGTCCGCCCGTCCCTGACAAATGAGTGCCAGCTTCCAGCCTAGGTTATACGCATCCTGTATCCCTGTGTTCATCCCCTGACCGCCGACCGGAGAATGGATATGCGCCGCATCGCCTGCCAATAGCACCGCGCCAGCCCGATAATGCTCCACCTTACGCTGATTAACTGAGAAGCGCGTCATCCAGATCGGGTCGGACACAGTATATTGCCCACCCGTGCATTCATCCAGCACCTGCTGGACATCTTGCAGCGAAATCTCTCGTGCCTTTCCAGTACCATCCGTGTCGGTTGCCGTCTGCTGTGCATGAACGGGCGAAGCGACAATCACGCGATGACGACCACTTTTCATCGGGAAAAAGGCGGCAATCCGCCCTTGATGCAAATAAATCTGCAACCGATCATGCGCAATATTACCGGATACCATCACATCAGCAAGCGCAAAATCCTGCGTAATCGCTGTCCCTTTGAACGGCATACGCAGCAGATGACGCACAGTACTATGCGCGCCGTCACAGCCGACCACCCAGCCTGCGTGGATATGCGAGGTGATGGAAGTATGTGGCGCGGAGGATGCCTGTTTAACAATCGTTGCCGTAAGTCGATAATGGGTCTGCTTGCCATTTTGCCCTGTGGCAGAGGTTGTGTTCATCTGTATTCTGCTGCCAGACACAAAATGCGGCAGTACTGCTCTGCTTGTCGGTTGAGCACTGGCAGAGTCTGATACAGCCGTTGCAGACGAAGCTACTGCTGATGAATGCTGTCGCTGCTCGGCGTTCTCGTCGTAATGCTGAATTTCAGTCAGTGTTGTACTTCGCTCTACCGTCACGCCCAACTGTTCCAATCGTTGCAGCAAAATCTCTTCCGTTTCGTTTTGCGGCAGCATCAGCGCATACGGATACTTGCTGGCGATGCGCTGACCGAAAGGAATATCCGCCAGCTGTTTTTTACCGCTATAGACGCTAACTTGTTCAATCGGAAGCCCACGAGCGATGAATTCCTCCGCCAGACCCGCTTGCTCTAGCAACTCCAGCGTACGCGACATCACCCCTAGCGCTTTGCTGTATCGTGAAGGCTCATCCGCTTGATCAATAATGCGACAATGGATGCCTCGGCGCGCCAGCTCAATCGCCAGCGTCAATCCAGTCGGTCCCGCTCCCACAATCAATACTTCACAGGATCCAGGCTGCTCTGCATGAGAAGGTTTCGACATGATCAGCTCTCCTTTTGACTGTTCTGTTGGACACGTTATTGCTCCTGTTCTCGATGACGACGTGCCAGCATTAAGCTGTACGCAATCGCCGGACGCACCATCTCTACATAATGAAAGACGGTCGAAGGTAACCCAATCCCTGCTTCAAACAAACAAATCCGGTTTTGCTCATCCAATCCAATGTCCAATCCGATCTCGTGAAACCCATCACCCAGCTGTTGCTGCATATACTCTGCCAGCTGGATGCCATATGTCTCAATCCGGCGATCCAAGTTTCCGCCTGGCTTTTCGTTCAGATGATGCTTGAGAAATGTTTTCCACATCGGCACAACCCGAAATACATGCTCACTGTTCGTCACTTTCAATTCTCGCTGCATGGAGATGGAGGGGGAACAAAAAGCGACGATCCAGCGCCCCTTGCCATCCTTGCTCATATGCACACGTATATGAAAAGGAAAGCCCTGCGGCGTCACGCTACGTACTAGCTTTTGCAAGCAATAGCGCTGCGGGATCAGGAAGTCGATCAGCTCTACCATTTGATCATGAGTCAATCGGTGAATATATTTCTGATCGGATACTTCAAATCGATCATCGCGGTATTCTACCGTATAAATGCCCCGTGCCGATGCACCAGAATCGGATTTTAAAATGGTTTGTTGATGCCGAATCATGAATTCCAAGGCGGTATCTGCACTGCGCAGCGTCATAAAAGGAATCAAATACTTGCGCAGCTGCTCATCCTTTTGTAGCAAACGATAGGTCATAATCTTACGAATCGATTTTCCGCGCAGTGTATGCGTAAGCGGAATATGCTCTAACTGTCTATATACATCCTCATACCCTTTTAATCCACGACGACGCATCCGATCATAAATGACATCAGGGTAAGGAAACTCATCCTTGACCCATTCGCCATCCCGCAGCATTCGTCCGCGAATCATTTGACGCTGCTCGTCCACACCAGATGGATAAAAGTAAAACAAATCAGCTTGATAGCTTGCTGCTGTGAGCGCGCACGCGAGCAGCAATTCAGGCTCAATTTCCCAGCCAATTAGCACTCCGATGACATAGGGATGATGTTCAGTTTCCTTCATGATGCGCTCCTTTGGTAGCACAGTTCTATTGATCGTATGGTCTTCGTCTATCCGGTTCATTGATTTCCCTAAAACAAAAACCCGCTTTCTGCACGGAACTGCATGAAAAAGCGGGTCTGCCTGCTGTCCTATCGCAAATGGACAAACGCATGGTTGTATACATAAATCACGATTAGGAAGTCGTCGTGATGGTCGTAATCGTATATTGTTGTCCGTTAATGGTAATGCCATCTAGCAGCGATACATTTGTACCAGTAGGTAGCGCAATACTAGCCTCGTATGGATAAACCTGCTTCATTTGCTCTGCTGTCAATGTCAGTGATTCTGGTGCTTCGGTATCCTCAGATGTCGCTGCACCGGATTCGCTAGATTCGCTGGTTGCGCTATCCTTCGATGAGGTCGATGAGCTGGTCGGATCAACCGATTGTTCTTGATCAGTCGAGGTAGAACCTGCTTCTCCTGTTGTGCCTGTAGAAGAAGTATCCGTGCCGCTGCTCTGTCCAATTGCTCCACTATCAGTTGTATCGGAATCATCGGTAGTGGCAGTGCAGGAAGCCTGTACTTCCAGCTTTTCATAATTCACATCCTGCTTGCCGCTCAGATGCAGGGTTGCCTTTTTCGGTTGAAAGGCAGTGCAAGGCTCCATTGTTTTAAAATGGAATACCAAGCGCTCGGATGCGGCATTCTTCTGATCTTCTGACGAAGAAGTGCTGCCAGATGTTGTCCCGCTGGTAGAGCTGCTATTGGCTGCACCCGCATTGCTCGTGCTGGATGAAGCAGCAGTAACGATATTGCTGTCCACTTCTGTAGCAGCTTGACCAGTGGTGGCAGTTCCTGCGGCAGAATCGTCTTGATTTTCACTTGACGATGATTCATCACCAGTCGTGGAATCAGTTGAGGTTCCAGATTCGCTAGTATCGCCATTTGCACCAGATAGCGTAACTAGCACATTGGGCAGATCATCCGGATTGATAGCAGGTGTTTGCTGCTCCGATGTTGTCGGTGCAGTAGCCATATTGTCCGAATTACCGAAGATATGGGTGAAATAGATAGATAATCCCACAATCAGTCCAATGAAGACTACAAATACACCCATCAGCAGCGGCAAACGACTGCGATTACGGCGCATCCATTTCTGGAATGGCGTCGCTAGCTCATCCCGTGCGCGTGTATAGACAGCGGTCAGAGCAGGCTTATTTTGAGGCAAATTGTCTTTTGCCAGCGTACCGCGACGGAATGCTTCGCGATCATACTTACGGAAGTAAGCCAAAATCGCCGCTTCATACGCCGGTACAAATCGTGGACCCTTGGTACGATCCTTTATTCGTTCATTACCCTTACGAGTGCCGGAACGCTCACTTGCCGATGCACGTGGACGATCCAGCACATCCTCGCCGATCATAAAAGCAGCGCGTCCTTCCGACCAGTTGAAGAAACGATAAATATTTTGCTCATCTGGCGAATGACGGCGCACTTCCTCCACAAGTGCTGCATAATCGATATCATTAGGCTTGGCACTGTAGGCAAAAGCGGCAGGCAATCGGTCAAATTGACTGTTACGAATATCCTCACCAATCCAAGCACGACCAAGCTGCTGCACGATGTCCTTTTCGGCAATCGGCAAATTGTCCATCTCATGCAGTACATCTTCATTTGTCTCATCGCCAGTGCCGGAGAACCAGAAATGCAGCAGTTGCAGCGCCCGCTTCTTACCGTTCAATCGGCGTTCGGCACGTTCCGGCTGCTCATCGCTTGGCAGTGGATAGGACAGGAAATCTGCTTGTAGCAGACGACTGCGGGTAAGATCCTTTAAGTCCAATTCACTAAGCAGCAATCGCTCTGCCGAAGCACGCATATCCTCGCCTAGACCCGATTGCACCCATGCACTGCTATTCATATCTGGCTGTTGACCGGATTCTAGTCGCTCTAGCTGCTTGAACGCATTGCTGGTTGCCAGCAACAAATCGGGGCTACGACGCAGGGCTTCCATAAACGATTGCCCTGCACGGTTACAATAATCATCCATCTCTAGCAGCTGTGGATATTTGCTGCCCCACTCCGCCGCCAGCGTGATCACTTCCTCCACCGATTGTGCCTGTTGGAATTTGCGATCAATCAGCGGTGTCAGCAGTACAGTTGCCAATCCCGGCTGACTGCCAACAACCGAGATAAATGCTTCATACAGCGGTGGCTGACGTTCCATCATCGCATAAAAAGCATGACTTTCCGCCACCTGTCCGGCAGATAGCGCATTGCGAATCGCTCGGATAAAATACTCCAAAATTTTTCGTCCCGTGTGCTGCGGATCAATTCCATAATACTCAGCAAATACTTCCGCAATCGCCACATCCGGCACATGACCATCACGCACCGCATCAAATTCTCGGTCAAAGCACGCCAAGAACAGATCATTTAACCGCATAGCGGCTTCCAGTGCTCCTGCGGGGCGTAGATGACGCAGCAGCGTTTGCAGCACTAACGCGCGCTGCTCAGCATATAGCTGCAGATCACCTTTTTCCACACGGAACAGCAGTGTCCATTCATCATATTGCGCCGGATCAGGCAATGCTTCCTCAGCCGAATCTATTCCAGCCTGCCCCTGATCGGCGAACTGCTGCAATTCGCGCAGTAGCTCCGGCTGATCCAGATGCTGGCACACCCAATCGATATAGAGCTGACCAGCACGCCCTGCCTGTGCCGCTTGAATCCGTCCATTGTTCAGATCGAAAATATAATCCCGCTCAATATTGCGGTCGCCCGCTCGAATCGAACCGCTCTCTACAAACAGCAATTGCATGCCCTTGCGGCTCTCTGGTTCTTTGGCATAGGTGGTAAAACCAAGCCTGCGCCGAAACGCATACGGAAGCGCCAGCATAATCACACTTGTCAGCTGACGCGCATAATCGGACAGCTGAGCAATCGGCACATTAAGCGAAATATATACTTTACGATGACGATGAATAGCTGACATCACAGCACCCAGCAATTGCCGAAACATCCCATCGTCGATCTGCAACTGATCCAGCAATACACGCGGCTGAATCGTATTCGTTGGCGACGATACAGCTGCCGAAGCACTACTGGATACAGCATCACCAGCAATATTCATTTGTCCTTCTGCACGCATAGGCAGCTCGTTCAGCTCCGGTAATTCGCTACCCTGCTCTAGATCATACTGCTCTACAAAGGCAGTATTCAGCCAACGATCATAATGATGTACCCAATCCTCGCCCAGCGCGGACGGAATCATATAGTTATGTGTAAAAAAGGCACTGCGCAGACCTGTGAAATCGGTCGGCACGTATACGCTCTGTCCAAGCACAATATCGCGATTTTCCAAACGCACCAGCTGTAGGGCAGAAGGATACAAAGACGCATCCTTTTCCCCTTTCGCCTGCAATTCTGCTGGTGCATCATAGGAACATAGCGGATGGATCGCCTTTTTGATCAAAGACGGGTCCAGTCCGGGAGAACGCGCAATCGTGTCATAGCCTTCCGTCGTGCGGAAAATTCCGCTTTTCTCGCGTGTATACAGCTGCTGCTGAATGCGAGCGTCAGAAACCATACTCAAGCCTGTCGTCTCCCTTCGATATAATTCAATTTGTACATCAGCCATACAAACGGCTCATCCACCCGAATCGGGCTGACGACACTTTGCAGCTTTTGCTCTACCGGATTACTACCCAATGCAGAGACGGCAAAATAGGCGGTGTCCTTAAAATACACATCCATCGTGCCTTTGAACGGACGATCCACACGCTCAATAAAGCGGCGAATCTCACCGTCGATATTTTCAAATTCATCCAGATCAAAGTGATCGCGGTGGACGACGTTATGGAAAATATTACTGTTGGATTTGATATATTCGCCATCATCGCCACGCAGCGATTCCAGCATATCGCTTTTGGTCAGTACAACCGCAGTCGGAATATCCGTCTTGCTGTCTTCTTGGTGAGCGATAAAATCGCTGAACAACGTCAGCACCACATCGCGCGGCTCATCATAACGGGATACCCATTCGCCGCGTGTATCGCCTAGTTTGAGACGAATCCGGTCACGAATGGAGCGAATTTGCAATGGATCGACCATGAACAAAATGCCAGACGAATTTTTGATATGCTGACCGTGCAATCCAAGATAGTCTTGGTCAACCATACCTTCACCCGCTACATCGAAGAAGACGAGTGTGAGCGGCGGCTTGCTCTCATCCTTGAATACAAATTGGAAAATAAATGGCTCCTGCATCCGTTCCTTTTGCGTGGACGCGAGTAGATCGCCGCGTTCAAACAGCGGCTCCTCATAATTCATGCGGAACTTGCGGCTAATCTCTGTCGTCAGCGGCATGCAAGCAGCATCAAAATGATCAGCGGTGGAATTTTGCAGCGTATGGATCAGCGCAGTCATATACACCGACTTACCGACCTGAGATGCACCGACGATGGAGATAATATTACTCGGCACCTTGCCCGCAGTTACTGGCAGCTCGTTATGACAATGCGGGCAGAGACGGCGACGAGTCACCTCGCCATAACGGTCATTCAGTCCGACCAGTACCTCGTCAGAATAGATCCGGTGCTCCTCTGGTACATCCTGTGGACGCAGCACTGCCTCCATGTCCTGCACGGTATCCAAACCGAAGCGAGCACGATAGCGATTCAGCCGTGCATCTTCGCGCAGCGCATAATCCTCGTCATCCTCACGGTAATGACTTGCCCGGAACTCTACCTCATCCGGTGTGAATTTGTTAAAGCAATACGGGCATACAATATCGTAAAATAATGGTCTGGGTTCAGCTTCCGGTTTGCGTTTAAACCAATCGAAGATTTTCATATCCCCCATCTTCCCCCTACTCCAAAATTAATTCGTACATGTGTCCATACTTGCGTCCATCAGTAAAAAATAGACGCACATATTCGTTTTTGCCAATCTCAATCGCGGGTAGCTCATTGCGTCCTGCACGGAACGGCTCGGCAAATGGATAGACAATGCCATCATCACGGCTGGCTGGATAGCCGCCATCTTTTTTTACATAGCATAATACATCGCGCTCTACTGGCACTTCGGCATGCACCTCGATGCGTACTGTTTTGCGTTTGCTGAACCAGCTGGATTGCTGACGAATGGTATAACGGATGTTGGCTTTACCTGCGCTAAGCTCGACTATGTTACGATCATCGTGCTGACGTACAAGCATTGTTTCGCCATTTTGCTCTACTACTAGATGTACACGATAGGCAATTTTGCCAAAGTGGTCGATTCGGTCGCGGTAGCCATTGGCTGCCTTGTACTCCTCGCGTGTGTATAGCTTGAGAGAAGTGGTATCGACAGAAGCAGAGGAAGGAGAAGGTATGGCGGATGTATGCGCCGCATGGGAGGATGTCGAATATGCCGATGCTCCTCCATCTTCGCTGCGATCTGTCAGCTTCTCAATGTACACTGCCTCCGCGCCTCGAGGCCATAACCAACGCAGTATACACCAGCCTTCTTCCGACTGCGCCGTTAATCCGTGGATCACCTGCTCATCCTCCGGCTTTGCATCCAGATAACGCATCCCACCCTCTCCTTCCTCCGCCTCTGCGTACTCGTCATGATGATATGTATGCTCATGACTTGATCCATATTGTTATTTTCGCGTATAGGGTTACCTTAAAAGAGGTATGACCGTATTCCAGTACGTATTACTGCTGGTCGCCACTATTGAGCTGCATTTATAGTAATGTAGCTCGTCTGGCTTCCCGCTAACGCTTGTTTGTTTTATTTTAAACCAGAATAGATCGTATACCCAGCTTATTCGTTGCGATTTCTGCTATAAATACAATGGTAGGGCAGGAATAAGTTCCCGCCCTATGTCCATCGTAGCTGTTAACTGTATCCGCATCAATCAGTTGTAGTTATTCTGTATGCATGCACGAGTTCTTTAACGCTGAAAGGTTCGACCGCCATCACCCGGACGGCGACGACGCGGAGAACCCGAGCTGCTACTTGGCAGTGGCGGAGTTTCGTTACGGCGAATCAGACGCTTGTTATTTTCACCAATCGGAATGATCAGGGTGAATAAGGTAAAGACTAGCGCCAGAATCATAATTGCCAAGAACCGAATCACCGCATCCGTCCACGACCAATCCGTTTTACCAATGCCCCATTCAAGCAGCAATCCTGCCAGCAATCCGCCGACCCCGCCACCAACACCAAAGCTGCGTGCCAAGAAGCGATTGTCGAACATCAATCCCCAGCCGACACCCATGAGTGCTCCAATGAGAGCAATCAATACGACGTGGAGAATTTTATAATACAGATTACTGTTGAACGGTTCGCTACGTTCGGTAACGAGGGTGCGTTTGTCCAGTGTGTCGTAGATTTGTTGGAAGGTTTGGTTCAAATCCCCTGCTTGAGCTACACCATGGTATTGCCCACCCGTTTGTGATGCAATCTTGGCAAGCAGATTTTCACCCCCGCCATTGGTAAGGGTAAGACCGACTGTATTGATAACGATCCCACGATCACGATAGGGTTGTAATGAAGACATATCAAAACTACTATATCCATCTGATAGCATAATGACTGTTATACCACGATCACTTTGCTCCTGTTGTACAATCTGATCCATTGCTGTATCCAAGGCGGCAGTAAAATTAGTACCTCCATCGCCAGCTGTCAACCCATCAATGGTTGCATTCACCTGTTGTCTTGAACTTCCCTCAAGTGAAGTTAGGGGCAACATTACATTAGCCGTATCGGTGAATTCAATGATGCCCACACGCATGTCATTATCCATCGAGTTGACCATATTTTTAATCGCTTGATAACGCAATTTCTGCGGGTCAGTATCCAGCATACTACCGGAATTATCCACGACCACGACAACATCCTTCACTGTACGTGCGCCATTAAAATCCAGCTGATACAATGCCTGCGATGCCAGACCGACGACGAACATGACGACCAGTGTTGCTGGAACCAGCAGCTTCCATGAAACATCGGCATAGCGTTGCCGCCAAGAAGCTCCATTTAGCACTGGCGAGATCATTTCCGCCAGCAAGCAGAAAATGCCGATCATCAAGCTAATGATGCCGAAATACAATCCCATGAGTAGAATGCGTGGCATCCGGTCGAGATACGCGTGCAACAACCACTCGCTGAAAATAAAACCGAGCGCGCCTCCGATGAGGCTAAACAATACGAGAAGCCAGTTGATCTTGCGCTGCATCTGTGGCTTCCACCCCTTTCCTTTGTAAACTGGATCAAACTCTTGGGTAGCTAGATTGCAATATACCGCTTCGGAAAGGGATTTGGGCACGAACTCCGGTGAAGCCACGAGAATCTACGGATTAGGATAAAATGTAGATTCTCGCGGCTCCAAAGTCGTCCTAAGCCCAAATCCCCTTCGCTCCGTGCATGTAGCTAAGGTCGAGATGTAAGACATGTTGTGGGTGGATAGACGATGTAAAATCAGGATTACGATTGTCGATCCGCTTGCATTTTGACCTTAATGTTCTGATTTCTTACTTTTCGTCGGAATGGAAGGTATAACCATTCGCTACATACGTATCGTAATACGTCTTACCGTTACGGTAGTACATGAGGTCTTCGATGGTGAAGCCGCCCATAAGGTTTAGCTTTTCGACGCCGCTGGTGCGGTCTTCGTGAATGAAGCCGGTTTTGTAGATGCGGGTCGTGTGGTCGACGCCAGTGGCGTAGCGGACAAACTCGCCGTTGGCGTTACCGAACATGTACTTTTCCTCGTACCGGTGCTTGTGTGTGTAGTCGAGCAGCCGGATATGAATGGTGGCGCGGTCTTCAAGTGTGCGGTATAGCTCTTTGAACAGGTCTTCCTGCGACAAAGCCTGTTTGTTGTTGTAGTCGATCGTTACGTTGGCGCGGCTCAGCAGTTCTTGTTCAAAGGTTTGCGACAGGATTGGCGACGGCAGTAGGTCTTGGCGACAGATGGTAATCAGTCGATCCAGCAGTACGTCCGACCCTTTTTGCAGCAAAGGCATCACATCACCCACACTTCGCTCCTCGAAAAAGGCATGTTCGCCGCGTTTCTCTTCTATATCTGCCATCACCTCGGCAGTCAGTCGACTGTAGTAGTCGGCGATATTTTGACCGATGTAATCGTCGGCAGAACGCACGCTGGCTGCTGCAGCGCGGTTCAGCTCCAGCGCTAGATCGTCCATTTGTCGTACTAGCACTTGGCTGCCACGATGTAGAGCAGTTAGCTGCTCCTCCCAGCGGCGGTATAGCTTCAATCTCGTTTGCAATTTTAAAATGTACAGCTTATGCGGATAGATAGTTTGGATCAGCGCGCGCGTCAGGCTGCGCACATTATGCTTGTCCATAAAAGGCAGCTTTTGAAACGTCAGATCGTCCGCACGACTGCCATACCAGCTATCCAGATCTTGCTGCGCTTGCTCAATCGAGATATTCAGATCGCGAATCCGATTGTGCAGCACGGTCCAGATGCTATCTGGATGATTCTCATCACTCCAAGCAGCTAGCTGGTAAAAGTGTACATCCCTGCGACCCTTCATTCGCTCGGAAACTACCGCACGAAACTCCTGTTCTGCATTCCAGCGCTCCAGTCGCCGCGCCGTTTCCTGCTCATAATTGTCCGCAAAAAAAGCATCACCGCCCTGTTCAAATAAGGCGTATTCCGCTTCCCGCAAACTCATCGAACGCAGCGAGGAAAAACTAACCGAGCGGGTCATCAGACTATTCATATCCTCTAAACGACCTTCGTCTGGAATGAGCTGCTCCAATCGGACATCCATACTGGGCTCGTCCATACCGAGCAGCCGTTCACGCTCAGCAACGCCAAGATCCGGTTCGCGCTTCATTCGCTGCACCAGTCCAAGAAAGAAATGCTCCAACACGGTTAGCGCAATCGCTTCATCTGGTCGTCGTACCCGCGCGAAACCCGCCGATACCAATCCCTGACTGCCATCCGCATTGCGAATATTGTTACGAAATGCCGTATTGTTATAATCTGAGCCATGGGACGATGCGTCGCTGCCCGTATCGGAACGCTGGCGATTTTTGAGCAAGCTGATCCGGCAAATGATGTCGTAATTGCTAGCAATCCCGCCATTCACAGATACCCCGCGCTCATTGCGGTCGGATAAAATGTATGCCAATTCAAACAGCGGCGCTGCCATATGCTGCACCATGACCGCCAAACCATCCTCGGTACGCTGTAGCGGTGCGCTCAGACTGTAATCGTCGCGCTGCATCTGCTCTACTTCTTGTAAAAAGGCAACTCCTGTCGAGCTGGCATACGCAAAGTTATTCTCCTGTTCGCCTTCATGCACCAGCACATACAGATCCATTTGCACCGATTTGAACGACTGACCGAGAATGGAACGCGCCAGCAATGCAATTTCTGGCACCAAAATATTCATTGGATCTTCCACGCGCGTAATCACCGACAAATGCAGACGGTCAAAGGACGAATACAATCGTCCAAAGTCCGCCAGTCGGTGCGATGCTTGGCGAAACGTTTTATTCAATTCCAGTAGATGCTTGCTTTCTTCCCGAAAATGCTTCGCCCAATCTGGGCGCCGACGTTGCGCACTCGAACGTGCTGCATCCGGCGAAGTTAAGTACGTAATGAGCTGCTGTGGATGCTCCTCCCGGTGAATGGAGGAAGATGCCGCCGCTTCCGACTGCACCTCCACATACATCACCCCAGCTCCGTTATCCCATTTTTGCGCATTCACGCTGCGGATATGTTCCGCCGCCTGTTGAAGACCATCCCCGACAAACAGGAAAACGGCGGGGTAGTGAATACTGCTCCGCCCGTCTCCTTGTCCGGCTGTCTTCTCCCCGGCGGCAGCGTAAGCTTCCGCAAATGGTGTCAGCCGTTCCTTCATCTTATTTCAGCTTCCGACGCAGATCATTTAATTTGGAAACCATTTGTTTGTAGAACTGGTATGCTTCATCACCGTTGACCAGTTCCACGCGCTCATATTCCAGACGATCCCGTGCTTCCAGATACGTCTCATACAATTCATCCAGCTTGTTCAGCAGTGGGGTTACGTCCTCAGAACCTGTCAGCTCGTTGTCGCGACGATCCGCTTTGCGCATCAGCACAGCGCGGCTTTTCTCGTCCAATTGGCGGAAGTGTTCGAAGATTTCGAACTCCACTACATTTTTCGTTTTCATCAGATTGACGAACGGTTCCCATGCCTCTTCTTCCTCGTCACGGTCATACACGAACAATGCACCTTTTTTGGTGATTGTATCGGTGTACAGCGCTTGAACGAATTGGTCGATCTGCTTTTCTTCGCCTTCATGACGACCAAGCAGACTTTCCAGCTCGCTGATTTTCGCTTGCAGTGCATCATATTTGCCCAGTTCCTCGCGCAGACGAGCAATCATTTTCGGCGAGCGAATCAGGTTGTCAGATGCAAGTTCCTCGTTATAGCTGTTGAAAATATCCTTGGTCGATTCCGCAGGCAATCCTTCGCTCAGCAGACGACGCAGTTCTGCCAGCGCACGCTTCACCTCACCCAGATTCGGACGGGACGCATCCAGACGCAGATCGTAAGCACTCAGTACCGCTTCCAGATCGAACGGCTGGCTGAAACGTACGGCAAACCGACTGCTCGTATTCTGGTCTACATCCTTCTCAACAATAATTTGCAGTGCACGAGCACGGTTAAAATCAGCACGAATGCGCGCATTGTACGATTGCACACGCGTATTCACATACGTATCGCCCCATGAACGTTCTGGAATCGGGGATGGTAGATACGTCCAGTTTTCCTTCTCGCTCATCACCAGATGTCGACCGACACCTTCGCGATCCAGAATGGTACGCTCGTAGTTCTCTTCATATACCTTCAGCGGCGTATACACAAACAGCGGTACACCATTGCGTGTATTCAGCCAGAAGATGCGATTTTTAACCTGACTTTCCTTAATGGTAAAATGCGATTTACCAATCGCGTTGTTCTGATAGTTGCGAATCCCGCGCAGGATGCTTGGCGCTTGTACCGGCACGGACACAAAGCCCCATGACGGGAAGTGCAGATTGCCCGCGCTGTTGCTCAGATGGAATACCGGTACGGCATCGTCATCCAAACGGCTGGCAATTTGACGCTCCACAAATTTCTCAATCGGCTCGTCTTCTCCGTACTTCATCACCAAGAAGTCTTCCATCGAGCGGGTAATCAGATCACCGAATTTGTCGCTCAGGAAGTCGGAGATGGAGCGCACGATATCGACTTCGTTTTCTTTGACCCACTGATCAGAATGATCCAGCAATTGGGTGGAGAAGTCACGAATCAGATCATCGCCATCCTTGCTATCCATAATATCGCTGACCGCTTTGGAGATGTCCGGCACGCTGACCAGATTCCAATAGTACGTTTTGTTGCCGCGATGATCTTCCTGCTCGCTGCCGCTTGTGAGCAGCTCGCCATTTTTCTCAAAAATAGAGCTAAGTGCATTCAGCACCTCGGTGAACACGCCGTAAATACGGTTGTTTTCACGGTTCAGCAGCTGATACAGATCCTCGTAAAACTCGATCATTTGCTGCGTACGCTCGACATCAGCACGCAACCAGTACTCATCAATCTTCGCTTCGATATACACGTTTTTCTTTTTATCCTTGGAAACGAACGCACTTTTCGCGTCGCCGAGACGATCATTCGCATATTCTGCTGCTGATTCGATGTCGCGCGGAATGCGAGTTTGGCTTTCGCGCAGTGTTTCGATATACGAGAGCAGCATTTTCAGCAAGGAGAAGCCTTTTTCGGTGTACAGCATACGCGATACATAGAATGGACCTTGCTCTGGATGCAGGAACATCCGACGAATCTGATCGGAAAATTGACCGACAATCTCGCCCGGCAATTGCTGCTTCGCTTTGATATATTCTTCGCGCGCACGGGTTAGGAACGTTTGCTCCAGCTCGGTATCCATGCTGACCGCCTGCATTTTGACTACATTGTTGTAGCTAAGGCGCTCACTGTTCTCAAAGCCCGGCAATGGCTCCGGTACACGCGATTCAAATGTTTTGGTCATCGTATCCAGATCGACACCCAGCTTGCGGGCAAAGTTTTCTACCGCTTCCTGATCAGGCGCTTTATCAAACATTTTGTCCATCTTCTGGAACAGTCGGTATGCCAGATACGTTGTCATTTCTTCAATCGGCAGCACCGCAGACGATGCACCGATGATGTTGTATTCATAGTTGGCAGGATACGCACGGTTCATCTGAGCGATGTTGGTACGAATATTGCTGATATAGTCATGAATCGCAAATTCCTCGCCAGATGCCTTTTCCTCACTTGCCATAAAGTTCGTAATATTCTCAGCGGTGACATTCATGCAGTAATCATACGCATTTTCCAGCAGCTTGCCTTCTGTATTCGTTGCTGAGATCAGATGACACAGGTTAAACGGCGGCAGCGGTGAATTCACATTCAAAATATTGCCGTACTGCTGCTTGAAGCGTTCGCCGCGTGCGTCTACATTCATCCAGTAATCCAGCTCTTTCAGCGCGGCATAACCATTTTTGCGAATATATTCGCGGGTGTGCTCGCTCAGGCTTTTATTGGACAGGTTGACGTCAGGCGTGAACAGATAACCGAGCATGGTCAAACGGTCGATACCAGCCGAGCCGAAGTCGCGCTCTACAATTCCGCGTACGATATACGAAATATCGAGGAAGGAGCCACTGCCTGTACCACCGGACAAACCGGTCAGTAGGAAGACCATCAGCTTTTTGTTGGTGCCAACGGACAACGTTTTGATCTTTTTGTCGATGCTTTGGACAACCTGATTGATCTTAGTGAATAGCAGCAGACGTCCGGCTTGACGTACACCGGCTGCACCGTTCATGCCGTCGGTAATGCTCATCTCTGGAGACAGCCATTCGGTGATATACGGCTCTAGCAGGCTGCGATTTTGCAGCAGACCGCCGATTTCCGGGTTGGACAGCAGCACAAATTCATTATGCGGGTCCAGACCGACACCTTTGTATTTTTTGTTGCGATCTTGTTCGTTCGTTTCAAACGCAAGGAATTCGACGTTGTCGGGCTTCTCTTGTTTTTTCTTCGTAACCGGGTCTTCCGGCAGACGGAAGCGACGGTTGATTTGATATTTCAGTCGCAGCAGGGCATCAATACCCGTACCGCCAAGACCGATGATCAAAATGGGATTGTCGATCGTATCAACGCGTATTTTTTCACTGACAATACCGCCACCGAGCGATACGTCGAGCTGTTGGATGTGTTCTCTAACAATTGGTTTCATGGATGATCCCCCTTGTAACCTTCATAGTATGGTGTCTTCACCTGTTGAATTGTGATCTGGTACTAAATAGACTCGCCAGACGGACCGCATGATCCGCTGGCAGACATCCGTTTCATTTCTCTCTGTATTCCATGATGTGTTGCGGCAGATCGGTAGATACCAAGTCCGCCGCATGTGATTGCATATAGATCAGTTTAAATATTCCAGCAAAATTGTCTTGTCGACCTGACGCAGTGCAATCGTCAGACGATCGCCGCTCTTCAGCTCGTAGCCTCTGGAAGCGTCAATAGCGCGACCGGATTTTTCGATACCGCTGTCCGCTTGATTGCGGATCACCAGACGGTCGTTATTACCCGGTGTAAAGATGATATTTTCAGTTTCCTTCAATTCCGGCGCCAGCTGTAGCAGCTGATGCAGATTGAATTTGCCACGGAAGGTGGTCAGCTTTTTGTACTGCGGATATGATTTCTCGCCTGTATTCTCATCTCGGATCTCGATCACCATCTGACCGACAAAGCCGCGATTTTTCTGTTTCAGCCATTTGAGCAGGAACCAGATTCCCACAGCTAACAGCAGAAGCACAACGATCAGGATAATCCAGCCCATGATGCTCAGACCGGCAATTTTGCCATCGCTGGCACCGCCACCGCTTGCATCTACTGTTACCGGCGATGTTTCACGGTAAAAGCTTTGCTCCTCTGCGCGCACAACCAGCTGATAGCGATGATTGTCCGGCACTTCAAATGTACCAGTAAACTCGGTACCATTTGTATTCAATGGCACCTGACTGGTTGCTTTTGTATCCAGATCAGTCACATTGAGTACAGCCTTCATGCTGCCTACCTGCGAAGCATCAGTCAGCTTTTGTCCGTTGCTAGCGAGATAAGCGGAAATATCAATGTCATCGCCTTTGCTGTACGCCTTGTCCTCAATCGGATTCAGCGCCAGCTCCAAGCTGTAATTGAAAATGAGATTAATATCAATCTTGTCTCGATCGACACCCTTCACTTGCAGTGTCCAGTCGCCTTGTTTCGGAGTCAGCAGTTTCACGAGTGAATAGCTCTTTGAAGTGGATAATGTCGCTTGATCGGATGGCACTGCAACCGCTTTGCCGTCTGGATCAACCAATTTCACTTCGACCTGCTGAGAAGACATGATTGAGATATTCGCTTCTTTGACACTTTGGTTCGGGATGTTGATCTTCACATCCTGAAATTGTCCATTACCGGTGATGGAATCGACCGGCACCACATTTACCTGCTGGTGAGCGGCGAAAATATCGCTCAAAATCTTCGGCAGCTCATCGGCGGAACTAGTTACAAAAGATTTACCGCCTGTTTCGCTGGCGATGTTCGCCAACGCCTGCTGATTGAGCTTGCCGTCCGCATTCAGACCAACCGTATAGACTGGATAGCCAAGCTGCTTGGCTTTGCCCACTGCCGTTTGCAATTGCTGATCGGCTTCGCTTTTGCTTTTGCCGCCATTGCTATTCAGCTCGTTATTCCCATCGGCGAACAGTACAATCATCGGCTCATTGCCCTGCTGGGCACCATCCTGCAAAATATTGACCGCTTCGCTCATCCCGACCGAAATATCGGTATACGGTCCACGGTTCAGATCATCAATAAATGTTTTTAGACCTGCTTTGCTATCTGCCGAGGCGATGCTCGTCAGTGCCTTTTCCCGTTCAATCTGGTCGGTATAGGCGACGACACCTACGCGGTCGCCCTGCGTTGGCAGCATATCAATAAACAACTTCATCGCTTCGTTCCCTAGCTTGTCCGGGTCACTGTTCTTCATTGAAGAACTGACATCCAGCAGCAGCACCGCATCAATAGGAGCGGTATTGCCGTTGTTCGTATTACTGCTTCCTGTCGCCGCAGCGGCAAACAGGGTTCCCGGCAGTAATGTCACACTGAGCACAACTGCCAGCAGTATATGCATGAAATTCCATTTTCGTACGGGCATCATTCTACTCCTTTGCTCAAGGTAAAATGTTGGTTCGTGGCTGGCAGGACTACGGCCATGATCTCATATTGTAGCGGATCAGGATTAAACGCCGGTTAAATTCACCTTAACATGCCTTAAAAAACATAAAGTGAAAAATTTGATACCACTTTCACCACAATATCCATAATAATCCATATCTTCCCGAATGCCAAAGCCTGATCTCACATTGCCAAGTCATGAATCCGATATCTTCTTACACTGACCCAAACGATCTGATCAGCAGATATACACAAGGAACGGATATCATTATAGCTTATAATATGCAATTGTTTCCCCACCCTAAGACGGGGAAACAGGCTGGACTATCGGCTAAAAGTTGAATATACACCATCGCTCCCTTTATTCCGGCATGGATTTTGGCATAAAATAGAATACAAACTTCGCAATCGGTAGAGTCGGCTCGCTGGTGCTGGGTAAATCACTGTTCATTACACTACACAGTGCCCGCCCAAACGCTGGATGGAACGAAGCGGTACAAATACCGCCACCATCTGGCAGCCGGAAAGCGCCGAACATCTCCCGATACCGGATCAATAGGAAAGGATTGGACTATGGATATACTTGCATACGTATGTATGGGCATTGCGTTTCTTTTTGTTGGAAGTCGGTTGTTACTCTACGCGATTCGCCGCAAAAAAACGCCTGCCGAGCAGGAATTGGAAGAGTTGCTATTGGATGTAGTCAATCAAAAGCAAGGCAAATGATTTCAAATATAATGTAGAGAGTGATGCCATACATGAGTACAACCAAACAAGCGGTACAATTGCCGACACTGGAGCAAAGTCGGCGGAAATACGACCGATTGCGCGTCTGCCGCAAGTGCGGACGCTTTACCATTTTGCCGGGTGACAGCTGTCCCGATTGCGGCAAATCCAGATTAGTGCCAGTGATGGAGCAGGCGCGACGTCTGGCTGGACGACGGATGCTAAACGAGATATTGTTTACGATTATTTTGGTGATCGGCGCTGTTGTTGCCGCGCCGACGACGATGCTAATTGCATTGTGCGCAGCCGGAGGAGCAATTATATTGGCGGCGCTGATCGTCGTACAGCGGCGCTTTCGTGAGCGAGATACGCTGCGGCAGTTGGGTCGATTATTTCGGCAGCAGCGAACTGCTATTTATGATGGACTGGTAGAGGATCAGCGGATTGGCGTGGAGCTGGTACGAGATGGCGAAGAAGTAGAGGGCTATCATGTGCTGCGCCAGACGGCGGTTGTTGTGCACAATGATCGCTTGCGGCTCGCGCTCCTATCCTTGCTGCAAAATTTCCGACTTCGCAGCGATATGGATCTGGAGCTGGAATCGCTGATTACGCGCGATTTTGACCCTTTGGTAGCGGAATATATTGGCGAAGTGGCGCGACTCAAGCGCGATATGATCAAGGATAAAGCGATCCGCTATATTATTGCGCATGAACCGAAAATATTGCAGATGGAGCAGGGGTGGAATATTCTGATCAGCGTCACTTCTGCCATGGTGCGTATGAAACGGTATATCGCGCTGTATCCGGGCTTTATCCGTCGGTACGCCCGACATTTGCCGAAGGAGCGCTTTGTGCGGCTGTATCGAATTGTGCATAGCGATTCAGCGCTACTAGCCGATGCGCTGGCACAGGATCTGGATAGTATCCGTATGGAGTTGTACGCGTCCGATCCTGCCTTTAGTAGCCCAACAGCGGGAGCGCAGCGGTCATGAGAACCGTATTACGCTGGTTCGCCCTGCGCAATCTGCTGTTGTTCTGCTGCGCAGTGGGCATCGTCCTACTTGTGCTGAAAGGAATCGGTGTGTACCACAAAATCAACTGGGTACAAACAGCGGATCAATATTATACGCAGCAAAACTGGATACAGGCGGAGTCCTTTTACCGTCAAGCGCAGGATAATCGGTATCTGAGTTATGAGGAGCAGCATATCGCATCACGATTGCAGGAGTTGGCTCCGATCAGCGCTTGGAGTGATACGGTGTCCAATACAGCTAGTCGTTTGCAGGCTGCGCTTGATCTCAATCAGTTTGATACGTATTTGAATGTGTATCGGGAATGGACGCAGGCGCAGCAGCAACAGGCGGAACAGAACGACAAGTACAGCAACGAATACGGCAAAATCACACAGCAATATGGCATGGAACGATTATGGCAGCAAGGCTTTAGCGCGTTCCGTACACGGTTCGAGGGAGCGCTACAAAGCAATCTGGATAATCGCAATTACAGCGATGAATCTGCCAAATGGAATCTGCTGCGCATTCCTTCTGCGTATTGGCTCAAATCAGATAACGGTACGGGAAACAGTAGCTCTGCCTCCAATGGCAGTACCCAAGCCCGCAATGGTAGTTCCAGCCAACAGGCTGCGGTACAAGCGAACCAGCTACGCAAGCTGTTTGAGAACTATGACACTACCAAGCTCAAGCGACTGGCGTCTGCTGGGGACTTTAACGCGTTTCTGACCAATGCGTCCGAAACATGGCAGGCGTACCAGCAGCATCAATATAGTGGCGCACGCTGGGTAACGTCGCTTGCCGAAGAAGGCGCACAATCGGTCATTGCCAAGGACATCGCCGCTGGACAAGCGGAGCGTTTTGTCAGTCACGCAGTCAGCTTCCGCACAGCGGCACAGCAACTCAATCTGTCGTCTTCCTCTGTGCTAACGACGATTGATAATGAAGTGTCCTCGCTGCAGGAGCAGGCTTTTACGATGACGACCAACAAGCAATTTCAGCAGGCGCTTGATTTGTATACTGCATTGACACCGCTTGGCGATATGACGCAACATATCGCCCGCACCAAGCTGGCGTGGGCGATCGATGAACCTGTTACTCTTTTACAAGGAAGCAATGCGTCGGTTTCGTATCAGCATGTGACTGGTGGCACGAATTGGAGTGCTGTTCCGGTATATGTGGTGGCGACGGATCAGAATAACACTCTCTTTTTCGGCAAAATGGACAACGACGGCAATGCCAGCGTCTGGTCCGGTGAGATAGGTCAAACTGCTGCTCAGATTCAATCGCTAGCAGTTGATACGCAATTGAGCACGATCGAGCAGCCGATTGTGGTCGTGCAGTCGCAATCGGATGTAGAGGGCAGCCCTTTGTTCTCGCTGTATGCCGTAACGGGTGGCGGGTTAAAGGCGATAGCTTCATTTGCCGGAGTTAGCTATGAGGTACAGCCAGATCGCAGCATCATTGTGCATCAGCCGATTGGCGGTAGTGTAGGACAGGTGGATATCTATACGCCGGATGAGAATGGAACATATAGCAAAACGGACAGCCGCATGGATGGCGGACAGTACACCGATATTGCAGTCTCCGAGATTGGTGCACATCTGAACCAGCCTATTCGATTTACAGCAACTATTGTATCGGTGGACGATGAAGGCGCGATTGTAAATGAAGGCGGCACGTATGTGCGGTTGAAGGGTAATCTGTCATTCGAGACGGGGACATTTATAGTATATGGTCAGTTCGACGGAGAATATGAGTCGTTTATGCCTACTGATTCCAGTTTGTCTGGGGATGGCAATGTGACAGATGGGAACTCTTCTGCACCCGATGGAAATGGCGATGTCGGAGATGGTACTAATGATATCAATGACACTCCTGCACCGGATGAGCAGTTTGAACCCGAATATGGATTAGGCGATAATCCGTTGCCGGGCAATACGCCGGGAATGAATATCAATATTCCGGTTGTGCATGTGGACAGCATCGAATGATGCTGTCTTTTTTTATCTTTTAACCTGGAAAGTAATGATTTATAATCAAAAGTAAAGAAACAAAGAAAATGAGATTCTCATTTTTCATTCTAATTTAACCTAAGGGAGGAACTAGACTATGCCTGCTTTGCATCAGCAATCGGAAGAATTGCAATGGAAACGCGCGCGTGTATCCGCCAAACGTCAGGTGACAATTCCACAAAAGTTATACGAACAAGTTGGGATTCAGAGCGAAGTTGAATTTGCTGTGCAGAATCATCAGATCATTATGAGACCAGTTAAAGAGTATGCGGATAATGATCATTTTGCTGATTTGATTCTGGAAGATCTTTTAAAAGAAGGCGTACCTCAAGATCAACTGGTTGCGCGTTTTCGCGAGCGTCAGCAACAATTGTCTCACGCCACACAATCCCTAATTAAGGAATCTCGTCAGGTAGCGCAGCAATATCAAAGCAATGATGCGACTGCCGATTTGTTTGGCGATGTGATGGAGGATTAAATGCTACCCGTCACTTATTTGAAGCCTGCCGAAAAATATTTTAAAAAGCTAGTTGAAAAGCCTCTTAAGCGATTGTATCTAGATGCGATTCAAACGATTCGTACGAATCCCTATGCGGGCAAGCTGAAAACAGGCGATCTGGCAGGTATTCGAGGTTATGATATTTACTATCAAGGGACTAATTATGAATTGGCTTACCGAATTGAAGAAAATGACGATGGTGAGTTAATTGTTGTCATTCTCGCAGGTACACGCGAAAATTTTTATGAACAACTCAAGCGTTATATGAAAAATTGATTGCGAAAAGCATACTATATTAATATCTAGATTAATATAGAGCAACAAGACAGCTTCTCAGTTATATTTTTTCTTCGTTATGTCTATCTCCTACTCTAGAATAAAACAAGGCGCTTCCTTATAAGCATAAGCAGAAAGCGCCTTATTATGTCCTATCTATCATTTCAATCAAAATGACCATTCTCATGATGTCCTACCTTACCAGCGCAGGCTGTACATCTGCCGGAATCGGACATTCATACGCTCGTCCCTGCAAACGCTCATCCAGTTCCTTCCGAGCGTCTTCCAGCAATGCTGGACGTTTTACCAGTTCTAGCGCGGTGGCTACCATAATCTGCGCTGCATACAGCATCCCTTTATGCGCAATCGACGTTTTACCCAACGTGACCCACTGCCAGCTATGCGCAGCAGTGCTATTGGCAAAACAAGCCGTCGTACATTGCACGGTCGGTGTGATCCAACTTACATCCGACACATCAGTTGAACCGTATAGCATTTGTCCGTGCTGATATGGCAGCACTTCGCTAGCGATTGCCAGATTACGCTGGGAGGCTGGTAACTGCCATGATACCTGCTTTTCCTGCTCGGTCAGCGTATCGCGCACCGCCTGCGCGAGTGCAATCTCTTCGTCGGTATGCTGTGGTACAGGGAACAATGAGAACTGTTCCAGCATCACCTGCTCTAACGTGCGACTAGGTACAATTTCGGAGCAAGCCTTATCAAAAACAATCTCCAGCTCTGTCCCCGTCATTAGCGCCGCACCGCGTGCTACATCATGCACACGCTCTACAATCTCCGCTGCCTGACTCACATGCGGAGCGCGAATCAGGTACAGCACCTCCGCCTGACTTTGCACCACATTCGGCGAACGTCCACCCGTATCAGTAATCGCATAATGAATACGCGCTTCCTGTACGATATGCTCACGCAAATAATTGACGCCCATATTCATCAGCTCCACCGCATCCAGCGCACTGCGACCTAGATGCGGAGCAGCAGCAGCATGAGCACTACGTCCTTTGAATTTATAATAATACTGATAATTCGCCAGCGTATGTACCGACATCACACTATGGTAGTCAAAGGGATGCCACGTCACCGCACTGTCCACATCGTCAAACAATCCGGCACGCGCCATAAAGGTTTTGCCAGACCCGCCTTCCTCTGCCGGGCAACCATAATAGCGTACCGTACCAGACAAGCCCTGCTCCTGCATCAGCTGCTTGAGTGCAAATGCCGCTCCGAGCGCCCCCGTACCAAGTAGATTATGCCCACAGCCATGCCCATTACCACCCGGCTCTACTGGCTGCTGCACAGCTGTCCCCGCCTGTTGACTTAAACCAGACAACGCATCGTATTCACCAAGCAACGCAATTACTGGCTTCCCACTACCAAACGAACCGATAAATGCCGTGTCCAGCCCACCAACACCACGCTCCACGGCAAATCCTTCCTCTTCCAATGCCAGACAGAGCAATTCTGCCGAACGCTGTTCCTGAAAGCGTGTCTCCGCATACTCCCAGATCTGATCGCTGATGTCCGTTAACCGCTGTCCTCTCGCCTCAATCGCTTGGCGAATTGCCTGCGTATCTGTCATTTGTCAACTTCCTCCCAGTCCGATAAATACCATAATAAATACCAGTTCCAGCATATAGCCGATTACCAGCATCATCGGTACCGTCACCACCAGCAAAATCAACCGCAACTGGCGCTCTACGCCATGACTTTCCATCCAGCGACGTAGCCAGAACCAGAGCAAGATTAACGCTGGTGCGATGATCAAGATACCAACAATCACAATTCCATAAAAGAGTCCACCCGCTTGCGAACCCGCAGCACCTTGCTCCAACCAACGTTCTTTGCCTGTAACGAGTGCTACGACAGCAAGCGCCATGATCACATAATAGATTTTGATGCCGATACTCCATCCTTTTGAACGTTTATTCACGTTAACTCATCCCTTCATTGCCGAAACTGTACTGTGCAACCCCAACTACACGCATCATGCTACTGCTCCCTACGCAAACGATAAATTTTGCGCGGTCGTCCGCGCACCGATTGCTGCTCCTCACCATCAATCTCGGCAAGACCAATGTAGCACAGACTGCTCATAATGCGCTGGGCGTTGCGAATCGTCATCGACAGATGCTGGGCAAGCTGAGTCGTAGTGAATCCATCCCAATTCATATGACGGGTCAGCGCTTCAATTTTCCGATAGGTTTTGACACTGATATTCGCTTCATTCAATTTTTCCAGCAACTCCGAATCCAGCGAACGTGAAGCATAGCTCCATTCGCCTTCGTCCTTGTCGATCTCCCGAATATCACCATTATCCTGCACAATCACTAGCAGCTGCTGACGGTTGTGACGAGCATGCTGAAGCGCGCGCATCGCATGATTGCTAGCGGTAAATGCCGTATCGCCATAGCCAATGCCAACCGACATCGGCATATCCGCTTCCAGCTCCATCTGCTCCACCGTCTGGCGCAGTCGCCCCAACTCGCGCTCAATCGCGCCGCGAGTACTAATCATTTGGTAACTACCTACACCGTTGTGCACCATAATGCCATCCAGTCGCTCGCACAGCTGTAAAATCCGCTGCTGCATTTTCAGCTCAGCATATTGAACGGAATAGCGACTGCCATTCCCACGCGTACTCGCTCCCAGCAGATCGGCTTCTACAATCTGCATACCAATCTGCGTATCTTTAAAATATGAACTGCGTGCCTGCTGAATGAGCAATTGTGCCGCCTGACGAATATCCTGACGCGTGATCATTAGCCGATATACTGGCATGCCATGCTTTTGCAGTTCACTATAAATAAAGTGCATACACGTCAGCGCAGCAACACTTTTCCCGCTTTTCCATAGTTCCAGATGAAACTGTACGATATGGTTCGGCTCTTCCGTCCCATCAAATATCCGTACCGGCAATCCATCCATCGGAATGCCCAACTCAGCAAACGATTCGTGTAAGTCGAGATCCTCTGAGCGAATCATATCAATGGAATATGGCTGGCTGCGTACATCCTGAGCGTTCATCATTTGTACCATCGCTTTGTAGAGCGCTGAACCAGCAGGCTTGCAATAGACCGCCAGCTCGTGCTTTTGCAAATATGGTTGTGCCACCGATAACGGAATCGGACCGGAGAAAAACCAGCCCTTTAGACCAATACGGTTGCGTTCCAGAATGTCCGGGATTTCTTGCGGATGATTATAAATGTAGGGAATAAACTGTACATCTTCTCCCATGGAGGCAGTAATCTCCAAAATATGCTCCACGGAAGGCTGCGGGCCGATCACCCCGAAACGGTATGTCATCATGCTCTCCTCCGCCAGTTTCTTTATGTCCAGCGTCTGTCCTCACTCTCGCAATTTCAGACCCTTGCTTGTTATAAAAGATCGTCCGGTCGGTTACCGGCGTATCATATTCATTATACCAAGTTCGCTGCACAAAAGAAGACTGCACCGATCTGCTTCATCGGTTTACGTATAGGCTGACATAGGAATGGATAAGCGGATGCGAGCATCCACCCCAACACTGATCTGGCATTGTTCATCATGAAAGCAGTAATGTCCTCGTCCCATTGAAAATGTGATCATCCCTCTTACAGCAGACGCTCCGCAATCCGACGGAATACGTCGATGCCAATACTCAAACTTTCCTCTTCAATATCAAAACGAGGATGATGATGCGGCATCGGATTGCTAGCACCAACGATCATATAGGTCGCTTTGCCACCATGCTCCTGTACGCGGCGCACCATATAGCTCGCATCTTCACTGCCTGTCGAATACGCCATCTCTGCTGGCACAGTATGCACGCCTGCCACGCCGCGCGCTGCTTCATTCGCCAGCTCTACCATATCGAGGTCACAGGTGATCGGAATCGCTCCCCCAGCAACTTCGATCTCGTAGGTCAACTCGTGCATACCAGCGCTGTGCTCGATAATGCGGCGTACACGCTGTTCCAGCTCACGGTTTGTTTCTTCCGATTCGGAGCGTGTTTCTACGATCATACGGGCATGTTCGGGAATAATATTGGCGGCAGTTCCGCCCTCCAATACGCCTACATTGATGCGGGTATCGCCACTGCTAAAGCGCGGAATGGCATGAATATTCAGCAGCGCTGTCGCTGCGCCGAGTAGCGCATTGTTTCCTTTTTCGGGAGTGGCTCCGGCATGGGAAGCAACACCGTGAAATTGCACCGCTAGCTTGGTTGTTGCCAGATATCCCTGCGTCCCACCATGTACCTGCCCTGTTGGCACATCGCAGCCAAGATGAGCGCAGAATAGATAATCTACATCGTCCAGCATTCCCTTTTCGACCATCGCATACGCACCGCGTACGCCTTCCTCGGCAGGCTGGAAAATCAGCTTGAGCGTACCTTTCAACTTCTGCTTGGACAGTGCTTCGGCAACGCCCAGTCCAATTGTCGTATGCCCATCATGCGCACATGCGTGCATATTTCCAACAAATTGTGAAATAAATCCTTGTGCCTGCGGCACATGCTGCGAATCACTGCTTTCCTTGATCGGCAGTGCATCCATATCAAAACGAAACGCTAGTGTCGGTCCCGGCTCACTGCCGCGCAAAATACCAACAACGCCCGTATATCCACCCTTCATCTTTTCGGCAATCTGCGGATTAGCTCCATTCTGGATCGCACGCTCATAGGCGCTATCCAGCACTTCCTCGGATGGCAAGCCACGACGCGAAGGTCCATCAATGGCATCTCGCCCATACACAACCTCGTATCCGAACGACTGCAATGTTTCCACGACACGAGTTGCCGTGCGAAATTCGGTAAATCCAAGTTCAGGGTGCCGGTGCAAATCACGGCGCATTTCGATAATATCCAACATGTTGTTCATCTCCTGTGATGGTTGTAGGTAACACAGCATCGCCCAGCATATCTATAGATACAGAGCGATGCGGATAGATGCAGATCATAGATTGACGATGATAGTTTGAAGCAGCTCATGGTCTATAGAAATGGACAGTTAGCCTTCTAGCTTCGGATATACACCCGGTCCGATTGGTAATCCCAGTATATACCAGACAACTAACAACAGCGACCAGACGACGAGGAATACAATCGGATACGGCAGCACTAGCGAGTAATACGTGCCTAGCTTGGCATCCTTCCGGTATCGCTGTAGGAAGCCGAGGAATAGCGGCAAGAATGGCGACATTGGTGCAAATGGGATCACCGACGAGTCCGCTACCCGGAAAATCATCTGCGCGAATGCCGGATGGTATCCAAGCAGCATGAACATCGGTACAAATACTGGTGCCAGAATCGACCAGATCGCAGACCCACTAGCAATGAACATGCAGAGCAGCGCAGATAAGAACATCAGACCGAGAAAGGCTGGGACGCCTGTCATATTTGTTTTTTCTAGCAAATCAGTCAGACCGAGTGCCATAAACTTGCCCATATTGCTCCAATTGAAGAAAGCGACGAACTGCGCCAGCGGAAACACCATAACGATAAAGCCAGCCATGCCCTTCATCGGATCGGTTAATAGACGCGGCAGATCATTTTGATTCGTAATCTGGCGTGTTGCCAGCCCATAAGCAATCGCTGCAACGAAGAATAGGAAAATGATAATCGGCACAATACCCGACATGAACGGTGACGGCACAATCGTACCCAGCTCTGGATCACGCAAAATGGCATTGGATGGCAGAATCATCAGCGCTAACACAATCAGTGATACCAGCACTGCAATGCCACTGACGATCAGACCTTTATTTTGCTGCGACGTAAGAGCTTCCAGCTGATGGTCGCCATCTCCATCAGACGGTCTGTATGCAGGCAAGCGGGGTTCGACGAATTTGTCAGTGACAATCCCACCAGTAATGGTCAGCACGATAACCGACACCGCCATAAAGAACCAGTTGTCCAGCACACTGACGCTTGCTGCCGGATTGATCGCAGCTGCCGCTTCAGTACTAATGCCCGATAGCAGCACATCCGTTGTGACGATCAGCAGATTCGCCGTAAACCCGGAGCCGACACCAGCGATTGCCGCCATCAAGCCAGCTACTGGATGACGTCCGACTGCGAGGAAGATCAGTGCACCGAGCGGCGGCATAATGACAAGCGCTGCATCGGAGGATACGTGACTGAAGAAGGCAATAAACAGCACCATATAACTGGCATAACGAGCACGAACTTTGGATGCCATTTTCAGCATCAGTGCTTGCAGCAGACCCACCTTCTCGGCAAGACCTGCACCCAGTACAAGCGCCAGAATAGAGCCAAGCGGCTTGAAGCCGCTAAAGTTCGCAATAATATTAGGCAGAATCCACTGGATACCTTCCTTGCTGAGCAGATTTTTGACAGTGACCTGCTCGCCATTGGTCGGATCAGTTACCGAAATATGCAGCCATGACAATACCGCCGTTGCCAGCATCAGAATGACGATCAGATACACAAATAACAAAAACGGATTCGGGATCTTGTTACCGATCCGCTCCACCATCCCAAACAACCCCGTATTCCCAGACTGCTGCTTTACCGTTACGCCATTAAATCCACTCACTGACCTTCCCCCTAATTTAAGACCTATTAGCGATAATTTCGTTTAATTGATTATAGGGAAAGCCAATTGATCTTCGCAATAGATATGTGAGGTTTTTTTACAAAAATATTCGAAAAACGTTATAAATATTCATTTTAGATGTGATCAATATTTTTATTCAGTATCAACCTTATTTATGTAAGCGTTATTATTATGTAAACAGAAAAGCCTGACATCTATATTCAGAGATAATCTCCGTTCTGATGTCAGGCTTTGTACATTTTTACGTATGCAGCTTTATGTTGTAATATACGTTTGATGGGCTTCTTGGAAACAGCTATCCATTAACCGCGGCGTTTGCGTGCTGCGGTGATCCATGCGCCTACAGCGGCAATCAGTGCTACAATGGCAACAACCAGCGTCGTCGTTTGCAGACCTGTATTCGCTGCTGGTGCAGCTGTGCCTGTCATTGTACCAGCAGTCGTGCTGTCAGTCGCTGTTGTGCCGCTTGCTGCACTCTCGCTGCCTGTTGCACTATTGTCGGTTGTCGTTTCAGTACCAGTAGACGTTGACGAATCTTCTGGTGTTGTTTCCGTACCGGAGGTACCTGCACTATCATGCCCGTGATCGGCTGTTGCAGCAGGAGTTGCGCCATCTTTGCTTACGACTGTGATCGAGTGCGGCGAATCACTTCCTTCCGCGCCCGTCCATTCTACAATACTGCCATCACTGTAATACTGGTACGCATCCCATGCAAGATCGCTATCCTGCTCCGGGTTTTGACCGACAAAGACGAACTGCTGGAATTGACCATCCTCAATACCGCCGCTTTCCGCTTCCCATGTAACCGTGGATACTTCACCCGCATCATTTTTCTCTGTCGTTACCTTCCAGCCCGGTACAGGCTGATATTGCTTGAAGGACAGATTTTCCGGTACTTTCAACGTGACCTTGGTAGTCGGAATGTCTTTCTCCGAAGGCACTTTGAGCGTATAGGTTTCCCATGCGCCAGTTGCCGAGGTTGCTGGTTTCACCGTGACGTGCGCACTCGCGATTCCGCTGAATACTAACATACCTGCGAAGGTAGCCGCTGCACCTGTCGTTATGATTCGTGTCCACAACGTGTTCTTTTTCATCTGTACATATCCCCTTTATCGTATATGGTAAAATGTTTGCTGCCTTCGATATTCATTCCGCTTCTGTTCTACTAACAATCATTACGAACCCGGTACCTTCAGTGTAAATTTCGTTTCTACCGTTTTCAGCGACTTCGTTAGAATGCGCATATCGACATTCCAGCTACCATTCATGCTGATCATGCCCTGCGTTTCGTATACGCCATCCTTGCCATCCTTCGCGGTAATCGTAATATTGGTCGGTGCCATCGCCATATCCAGATGCTGCAATTGTAGCGTAATTTGCTCTACATTGACCGGCTTGCCTTGCTGATCCTTCACCGTAACAGTAAAGGTATTCATCCCCATCTGACTTGGCGGCACCTTCAGACTAATATCATAACCGTCTACCTGCTGTACCTGTGTCTGTACGCCTCGCGGTGCGCCACTGTTGCCAAGTGGTGCTGCATAAGGCGACAGATGAACAAGAATCGCCGCCAGCACTAGAATTACGAAGCCGGTCAGCACTTCCCAGACCATATCCTTGCCGATCTCGCCTTCCTGCTTGCGTCCTTTGATATAGTTCATACCGCCAAACGCCGCCATGACGAGGAACAGCAGCATTTTGGACAATAGCGTTAAGCCATATCCCGTATTAAACAAAGCACTCAATGTCGGTAAATACAGCAAGCTGCCATAAATCCCTGTCACTAGCAGTGCAGCCACGGAACCGATCGCCCACCATGAGAAGCGGCGAACAATGCCCCAGTACAATGCTTGGCGCTGCTCACCCTCACTGCCGTTCACAATGCGCGGCAGGAATAGAGCCAGTGCCAGCAATGCACCACTCCAGATCAAGGCGGACAACAGATGGATATAATCTGCTGCAACTGCCAGTACCGCATACTGCTCGGCAAATGCATGACCGTCAAAGGCTTTTGCCAGCGACCCCAATGCCACGAGCACAAAGGCGATCATACCAAGCAGATTGCGAACGTTTTGCGATAATCCGCGTAGCGATTGCACACATACGCTGATCAGCACAATAACAGCAGCGATTGTCTGCCATATCCATACTTTGCCGAAGATCGTTCCGTTAAAGGTATCGCTTAATTGCCCACCAATTGCCGATAGCGGTACATCTGCTGCCCACGATATGCGCAGCGGCAGCTGAGCCAGCAGTGCAATCAATGCCAGTAGCGCTCCACCGATCAGTAACAAGCGATACCGCGGCTCGTTCATCCACGCCGTTTGCTGACGATAGGCTGGCGGCAGCAGGAATAGCGACAGACAGAGCAAACCGAGCACAATCGCCTGCGCCGCATATTGCAGCCAGCGTGCCACGATCAGCAACGGACTGAGCGGCTTACTATCATCCAGTGATACCTGTGTCGCTTCCTTTAGCGATTTGCCTGCGCCATCGCCAATCTGGAATACAATGACACCTTCCACAGGATGCCCGTCACCAGAGATGGCTTTCCATGAGAGGGTATACACATCGTCTGGCAGCGTCTGCGACACATCTGCCAGCATGGTCGTGCCATCCTTTTCATCGACCCTCGCGGTAATACCGTCTAGCGTCTTCCCCTCCGAGTTCATTAATGTCATACCGTAGTATGCCCGCTGAATATCCTCGTTAAATTGAATCTTGAACTGCTTGGGCGACTCCGTTAGCACATCATTTTGCGCTGGTATCGATTGTGTTACCGACGCATGCGCCGATGCCTGATGCGGAAAAGCCACACTCAGCATCAAGAGCACCATAGCCAGTAGCCCTGCTCCGATCATCTGCCAATGACGCGAGAATGCAGCACCGTACTGCATATGCTCCCTGTTCTTGCTTGTTATCTTCGTGTATCGATTCGTATCATCCGAAATGATTGCTCACCTGCTTTATCATTGAAGTCATGTCCTGCTGCATTATTACCTGTACGGGTGACATGCCAATCAGGATAGCGAATAGAAAATAGCGCAATCTGCCGTCTTTTTCATCCACTGTCATCGTTCGGTCATACCTCTATTGTATGATACAAAGAACACAGACATCTGAAAATGACTAGAAGGGGCTATAAAATCCATCTTTTCCGTTTAAATTTGAATGAATTATGGACGATGCTGCCGATCCGATGCCAATCCCTGCTCTAGCGCATACCGAGTCAGCTGTACCCGATTCTCTAGCTGCAGCTTTTGTAAAATATTTTTAAGATGATTTTTGACCGTTTGCTCCGAAATATTCAGTTCAGCAGCAATCTCGCGATTCGTCATTCCCGACGATACCCATTGCAAAATCTCCCGCTCCCGCCGAGTCAATGTATCCGCCGCCGGATCACTGCGCGTCTTGCCAAACGGGAACTCCTGCAAAATGCGCAGGGCAACCTCCTGACTCATCCCCTCCTGATCGGAAGCTACACTACGGAGGTATTCAAGCCATGTGGATGGCGGTAGACTTTTCAGCAGATACCCCTGCGCCCCCTGCTTGATCGCCTCGAACAGATGGGCCGCATCATCCGATACGGTCATCATAATAATCTTCACATATGGAAAGCGCAGCTTGATCAGCCGCGTCGTCTCCAATCCGTCCATCCCTTTCATCGAAATGTCCATCAAAATCAGATCCGGCATCCATTTCTCCGTAAAATCCAGCGCCTCCTGCCCGCTTGCCGCTGTACCGACAATATCGAACAACGGATCTTCCGATAAAATCACACTGGTCGCTTCGCGTGCATGGGCATGATCATCCACAATCAATACGCGTACTTTATCCATGCTGCCCGCCCCCTTTCAATACGAATCGTGTCCGCTCATGTATCCGTGCAAAATCAAAGCTCCAGCCACGCTGCTGCGCACGCTCTGCTGTAATGCGCAACCCAAACCGTCCGGGCTGCTCTAGATCGTTATGCACATAACCGCTGCCATCATCTTCCACTGCAATCTCCCAGCCATGCCCATTCATACTACCAACGATACGCGCGCTACGAGCATGAGCATGCTTATGAATATTGAGCAGCGCCTCCCGCAAACAAGCAAGCAACTCCGCCTGCTCAGATGGAGAAAATAACTCATCATCCAGCTGCCAGTCCACATCCACCTTGACCCCAGCAAGCGGCACCATCGCTTGAATGCGTGCTTGCAGGGATGAAGTCTGCACTCCCTCCTCACGCGGCGCCTGCTTCAAGTCGGCAATCGCCTGCCGCACATCATGATTCGCCTCGCTAACCGTACGGCTAAGATCATTCAACAGCTGCATCACCTCTGGCTGATCAAAGCGACGACGCGCCTGATCCAAGCGCACACCGAGCAAAAACAGCGATTGTGCCACTCCATCATGCAATTCGCCAGCAAGTTGCTGCCGCTCCTCCAACTTCCCCTTAGCGATCCGCTCCTGATCCAGCGCTGCCCGTGTATGCTCTAGCATCTGAAACAGTCCACGCAGCACCGTAATACTGACGATATAAATAATCAGCGGGGATAGCCAATTCCCTGCTTCCATGGATAAATAGGGCATTAACCATTGATGACGCAAATATTCCCATAATCCAATCGTTACCGTCGGAAGAAACAGAATCATCCATTTGATTCGTTGATACGACATGATATTCTCCTTTGATAATTTCAATTATTGTGAAAATTTTAACAAAGTATTCATATTTCAAAAAAATTTTAATAAATATAGCCAAATCATTTGCATTTCGTTATCCGTATGCTTACAATGAGAAAGAAGATGTGATAATGATTATCATTCCTGATTGCTTGATAACAGAGTGATAATATTACGATAACATAATGTGTACCACATGTCCGTTGGATCAACAAGATAAGGATTTACCACAACTCAGATGCAGCGCCAATCGGTGCATGACAAAGGAGACGGAACCTCGATGAACGTAATGACCCAGAAAACTTCACTTCAAATAGACGATTATTTGGATATGCTTAATCTGGCTGTTCACATCGGCGACCAGAAGTGGCAAAAGGAAATCATCCGCAAGCTGGCTTACATGAAAAAGTGCGCCACGGTTTCCCGCAGCCGTTACTAGGCATTCTTCCTACACACATACATCCTGTACAACAGGAAGCTCTTATATGAAATAAAACCGACCTCTATTGCGAAGTCGGTTTTTTTGTATACGTTTTGGATGTATGATTAGGATCATTGACTGCCTGATGAGACTGCTGATCACATCAACATAAAGATACAAGAAATCCCGGTGTGCCTCACTCACACCGGGATTTTGCTGTTGCTTTTGATAGGATATGCCTTATTGCTTATACATTGATCAACATTACAGCAGTGCTTCGATATCCTGTTCCATATCATATGGATCGGTTGTGGATTCAAAGCGCTTCACGACAGTTCCGTCGCGTCCAACGAGGAATTTGGTAAAGTTCCATTTGATCGAATTGCCGTGCAGGTATTCTGGGTGACGCTCATGCAGCAGTGGCAGCAGAATTTTGGCTACGGAGTGAGTGGTGTCAAAGCCTTCAAACGGCTTGCTGTCTGCCAGATACGTGAACAACGGATGCGCATGACGATCGCGTACATCGACCTTTTGGAACATCGGGAAGGATACGCCATAGTTCAATGTACAGAACGCATTGATGCGGTCGTTACCATCTGGCTCTTGATCTGCAAACTGGTTCGACGGGAAGCCCAGAATAACAAAGCCTTTTTCGGAATAACGCTCATACAGACGCTGTAAATCTTCGTATTGGAACGTGAATCCGCATTGACTCGCTGTATTGACGATCAGAACCACCTTGTCACGATAATCCTCCAACGAAATATCCTTGCCATTCATCGCTTTTGCCGAAAATTGATAAATACTCATATAGTTAAAGTCGCTCCCTTGTTTACAATAATATGACGTGTTATATCATTGTACCCAAAGTATTAATGGAATGAAACTATAGAACTATAAAAAAGTCGTATTTCGTCGAAATTTTACATTGCGTTAATAAAAAAGTCCTAACCAACCTTGAAATAAGGTATATTTTAATTTTTATGGAAATAAATGATATTTCGTCAAAAGTGACATATGTATACAAAGCAAAGGACTGCCGATAATAATGATACGACAGTCCCTTAGTCTTCTATAGGTAGCGCTATAGCTGCTTACTGGTGTTTTTGCTCTGTAGGCTGCTGCTTATCGCTGCCGTCATACGCGGGATCGTTCATAAACGGCTTATTAACGTAGTAGTACATCATCGCCATAAATACCGAACCACCGATCAGATTACCGATTGTGACAGGCACTAGATTATGCACAACGCCAGCAAAATTAATCGTAGCGGGGTGATCGACCACCAGCGCAATCGCAAAGGTACACATATTGGCGATACTGTGCTCATACCCGGAAATAAAGAAGCAAAATACGAACAGCATCATACAAAACAGCTTGGCGACTTCGTTTTTTAGCCCCATCGGGATAAAGAACGCCAGACAGACGAGCCAGTTACACAGGATCGCGCGGAAAAAGAGCTGCGACGTTGGCGCTTGCATCTTATGCTCTACTACCCCGAGTAGAAACCCGTTCACCGAATGATCCGCGTACAATCCCGTCAAATAGATCAGTAGCGCGAATGCACAGGCACCGAGAATATTACCGATATAACTCGTTACCCATAGCCTGACTACCTGTAGCCACTTCAGCTTATGCACTAGCGCAGCGTACGAGTAATAAAACGTATCGCCCGTAAACAAATCCCCACCGCCTAGTGAGATCAGGATAATGGCTGCGCCAAACGTGAGCGCCGCCATCGGATACGCTGCCGGAGATTCCACCGCATAAAAGAAATTTCCTGTTTTGAAGGCTACAATAACGCCAAACCCGATAAACATGCTTGCCAGCATAGACCGGGAAAGATAGCGCAACTTGCTCTGCTTGTAGATCGAATGCTTTTCCAATGCGAGTTTCTCAACCTGCTTTAGCGTATGGACTTCCACTATGCCACCTCCATCATTTCGGTCAATAACCGATTGCTTCGTCTGCCAGCTACCCATACAGTGGCTAATCTCCGTGCTTTACCTTTCGCCTATCCTATTCTGAAACCCTGCTTCACTGTGTAAAACGTAGAGTCAGCTGTTATGTACTATATACCTCGTTTACGCTCTCTATACACGCTACCTTTCCTTTCCTATTCAGTAGGAAGTTGGTTAGCAATATAGTGTATAGGTCAAAAATCATAGGAATAAGTTCCTAATATTCGATTTTTTACGACAAAAGTTATAAATTCTATTCATTTTGAAAATGGTACTGCCGAAATAGTATTACACACAACGAAAGTCACAAATTGGACACATCATTTTCAGTAAACAAGGTTCAAAGTGATTTCTGACTTTGACCATGATTATATATAGGTAGAAAGGGTATATTTTCACAAGAGCAAAAAAAGATATAAAAAAATCAACATATTTAAGCTAAATTTAATGAACAATTTGTGAAAATGTGCTAATGTAAATTTACAATCAAAACTTCGAGGTGAATGATCATGACAAACCAAAACAAAGTAATGCAACTGCGCGAAATGATTCCACAAGATCAACAAGGAATTACACGTTATGTTGAACACGCCCTGCAATCGATCGACGAACTGGTTGAAAAACACCGTCAATATAATGCTTCCCTGGCAATCTACGGCGAAAGAATTAACGGCAACGAAGAACGCGTATACCGTGATACCATTTCCGAGATCAAAGCACAGCTGATCGAAACACTGGAAAGAACCGTTGAAGACTTCATGCACGTTGGCGACAAAAATTGGATCAAAAACTACAAAGACGGTATTAAATAAGTATTCTCTCTGCCACATTTCTACACCATGAATATTACAGACAGATATATGCTACGTAACGATTGTATTTGCTTAGCATTGCTTGGTACCAACGGATAAGTGTTATGGACAGATGCTATATCTTCCGCTAAGACTTGCCTGTCGTTCCACCTACTATTATGAAAAACCCGCAGCTGATTCGCTGCGGGTTTTTGTTTGTACTATTTGGGATATCCCTATACATACGGCTTAATAATACGGTGCCATCATCAAATACACGATAACGCCGGTGAAGCTAACATACAACCAGATCGGCATCGTCCAGCGGACGATTTTTTTGTGCTTCTGCACCTGCATTGTCCAGCCCCATACGAGCGCGAACAGCGCCAGCGGTACAACAACAGCTGCTAGGAAGCTGTGCGTGATCAGAATGAAGAAGTAGATCGGACGAATGATACCTTGACCACCATAACGTGCCGTTTCAGGCGATAGATAATGGAAGCTCAGGTAGGTAACCAGAAACAGCAGTGTACTGGAGAAGGCTGCCAGAATAAAGCCACGGTGAAGTTTAATATTTTTTTTCATAATAGCGATCAGTGCCGCTACGAGAAAGATAAAGGTAAAGCTGTTAAAAATCGCATTCATGCGCGGCATAATCGTCACGTCAAAATCCAATGTTCCTTTGTAACCAATTCCCGGTGCAAAAAACAGCAGCAGGATAATAATGTTGGCAACAACAGATACGGTAATGATTAATCCCGCAAAGTTTCTATTGGTTGTCGGCTTGAAATCGCCCGTTTGTGTCCCTTTGCCCATGTGTTTGCTCCCATCTTTACAATTCAGACTCAGGATTCGGTGCATCCTCAATGTACATTATATTTTAAATATTGGACACGAACCAAGCCTTTTGGTGACAACAGTTTGAACGTTTTGCGGTTGTCGTCTGATTTAGTTGTCCTTACGCCAAATATCATGATATTCTTCATGGCGTTTGAACTGCGCCAGCGCGTATGAACATGCCGGAACGATTGTCTTGCCCTGCTCGCGCGCAATATCGACGACACGCTTCACCAATTCCTCACCCACATGCTGACCGCGTAGCTCCTCGGATACAAAGGTATGGTCAATAATGAGCGACTGATCATCATACGGACTAAAGCCGATTTCCGCTTTCGGCTCGCCGTCGATTTCCATGACAAGACCTTTTTCATTTTCTACGATGTTTTGCATGATTTTCTCTCCTTTATGCTCACGATAATTGCCAAAACGGCCTATCCATTTATCCCCGTACACCTCGCTATCGAAACAATACTCAATTGCAAAATACAGCCAAAGCTACAAATTTCGATTCTTTCTCTATCCTTTACCGAGAAAAAGTTTCAACATTTGATCAAATTTATTACTTTTTCCCTATTACCATAATCAGTAGGATGACGAAATATATTATATATAATGGATTAAAATGGGGGTATTATACATGAAATGGTTCCTTAATTGGAATACATCGACCAAGATCATTTCTGCTTTTCTCGTCGTCATCGCCATCATGATTGCCTTTGGCGTATATAGTTTGCAAAACCTGCAAAAAAGTAATTCACAAACGGATACGGTATATAACAAAAACCTAGTATCCATTCAAACGTTGTCCGGCGTACAAATTTATTACCAGCGTATCCGCGTCAATATGCGCGATCTGAATCTGAACAACACCTCTGCTGATCCTAGCGTAAAATCAGGATATTTGAGCAAAATCAATGATTTGAAGCAAAGCATCAGTGAGAATATGGCCAAATATCGTCCGCTCGCTACAACAGCAGCCGAGCAGCAAGCACTGGCCAAGTTTGACGATACCTACAATCAATACCTCACTTATTTGGATCAGGCTATCAAGCTGGCACAAGTGCAGGGCGATGCCGGACGTGCAGCCTTTGTGGATTTCAAAGATAATACATTGAAGCCTACAGGTGACGGCGCGTCGGATCATATCGATGAGTTGATCAGCATTAATGATCAGCTTGCTGGTCAGGCGAATCTGGATGCGATGTCCAGTTACAGTGATACTCGTCAGCTTACTATCATCATTCTAGTTGCTATTACATTGTTCAGCATTTTGCTAGGTTATCTGATCGCACGTACGATCTCTAAACCTCTGCAAAAATTATCCGCACTGATCGACCGTTTTGCAGATGGTGATCTGAGCGGTCAATCCGATATCCGCAGCAAAGATGAAGTTGGACGCTTGGCTCATTCGTTTAATCGGATGGCTGATAATTTGCGCGGTCTGATCTCACAAATCTCCATGTCTGCTCAGAGCGTAGCAGCCTCCTCCCAAGAAATCTCCGCGACTACCGAAGAAATTGCCAACACGAGTACCAATCAGGCGGAATCCGCCAGCAATATTACCGAGCTGTTTGAAGATTTATCATCTGCCATTAATTCCGTTGCTCGTAGTGCAAGTGAAGCAGCTGAATTGTCTAACGATACTGCTAGTATGGCACATCAAGGCGGTCAGGTATTGAACGATGCGATGGTCAGCATGCAGCATGTGAATGACGCGATTCACCGACTGGAACAGGATTCACAACGGATCGGTGAGATTATTGATGTAATCGACGAAATTTCCGATCAAACGAATCTGCTAGCGCTAAATGCCGCGATCGAAGCTGCACGCGCAGGTGAACAAGGCAAAGGCTTTGCCGTCGTTGCCGACGAAGTACGCAAGCTGGCAGAACGAAGCATGGACGCAACCAAACAGATTACCGGCATCATCAAAGTCATGCAGCAAAATACACGCGACAGTGTAACTTCGTTTGCCCAAAATAACAAATTAGCAGACGAAACCGGTGAAGCTTTCCAAAAAATCATCCAAATGGTGAATGATTCTGCGATGAAGGTAAGCGAAATCGCCGCTGCCTGTGAAGAAGAATCCGCACAAGCGAACGAGGTTATGATCTCGGTCGAATCGATTGCTGCTGCTAGTCAGGAATCGGCTGCCGCTGCTGAAGAAACTGCCGCATCCTCCCAATCGCTAGCACATTTGGCAGAAGAATTGAACGATTCGGTTTCGCGTTTCAAAGTATAATGCTATCTTCTCTATCGATAACTGGATCATTGAATATCAAACAGCCTGTCGTCTACTGCTTCTTGCAGTGAACGACAGGCTGTTTCTTTTCCATATCTATACTTGGGATTCACTATTAAGCTACGCAGATGGACAGGGAGCAGATAATAATCATTAGCTTAGGGCTGCTGTCCACCCTGATACATCGTCTCATCCTGCTTCAATTCATCCCGCTGACGATGCTCTGCTGCTAGTATATCCGACGCATTATCCTGCGGCTTGTAGCCGATCTCCTGCTCCAAATACGCAATATCATAATAGTTGTCGGTATTGGCAGAGGTGCCATACAGATTCATATACTTGCGATCATCATCTGCTTCGATACATCGCTGCATCAACTGGATCATATCGCGCTCCGAGATCCAGATATGCATGGAGCGCTCAGAATGCGGACGATCATCACCGGGGAAGTTGCCAATCCGCACATTGAAGGACGACAATCCATACCGGTCAGCATACCAGCGCCCCAGCAATTCAATATAACATTTGCTCAATCCATAGATGCTGTCAGGGCGATACGGGTCATGCACATCCACCTCTTCACCGACTTGATAAAATCCAGTCGCATGATTGGAGCTGGCAAAGATCACACACCGTACCTGATGCTTTCTCGCCGCTTCGTAGATATGATAAGCACCGCCCACATTGACAGGCAACGCCACACCGAGAAAGTCATCCTCATCCTTTTTCCAAGCGATATGCAAAATCGTATCAATGCCGGGCATCATATCGTCTAACTGCTGCGCATCCGTAATATCAAGCTGACGAATACCTGCCTCCTCGTCCGCTTCCACATCGGTAGCGATCACATCATAATCCTGCCGTAAACCAGCATACAGAACACTGCCAATAACGCCATGTGCACCGGTGATTAGTAGTTTGCGTTTCATCCTACTCCTCCTCTATTCAAGCTGGTGAAGATGAACAGCACTTTCCTTTAACACACGTTCCACTTCCTGCAATCGTAGCGGTTTGCTAATAAAGTCCTGCATGCCTGCATTCAGGCACATTTCCTTATCGGTATTGCGGGCAAAAGCGGTAGATGCCACGATAATTGGCTGCTCCTGCTCTGGAAGACGGCTACGTATCTCGCGCGTTGCCTCGATGCCATCCAGCTCCGGCATTTGCACATCCATAAAGATGAGATCATACGGACGTGTCAATGCTGCTACTACAGCTTCATGTCCGTTATAAGCCACATCTGGCGTATAGCCATATTTGCGCAGCATCTCGCGTAGTAACTTCTGATTCACTGGATGATCCTCAGCAATCAGAATGCGCAGCGATCCATATTTGCCATCTATATGATCGCTATGTTCCGTTTTGCCCGCGTCCTGCTCCGGGACTGGTTCGACCGCGTATTCCTCTGTTAAATATTGCGCGGGCAGGATAAAGCGGAATGTCGCTCCACGACCTTCCTCGCTATCCACACTGATTGAACCACCCATCAGTTCAATCAATTTTTTACAAATCGCCAGCCCTAGACCTGTACCGCCGTACTTACGGTTAATCGACGGATGCAGCTGGGAGAACGATTGGAATAGCAGATTCTGCTTATCGCTAGAAATACCAATCCCCGTATCACTGACTTCAAATTCAAGCACACATTCGCTGGAACGCTGCTCCAATTGTCGTACAGATAGGCTCACACTGCCGCTATCGGTAAATTTGATCGCATTACTGATCAGATTCACCAGCACCTGACGCAGTCGTGAAGCATCTCCGATAATAGTTGACGGCACGTGTTCGCCCGTCTGGTACGTGAGATCGATTCCTTTTTCCGCTGCTCGAGCGGCGAACAGATCGAACACACTATCTAGCAGCGAACCGAGATGAATCGGTGCGTGATCCAGCATCATTTTGCCCGCTTCGATCCGACTGAAATCTAGAATCTCGTTCAAAATATGCAGCAGTGCATCACTGCTATCGCGTACAATCTCGATATAGCTGCGCTGCTCCTCATCCAGATTCGTATCTGCCAGCAAGCCGGTCATCCCGATAATCCCATTCATGGGCGTGCGAATCTCGTGGCTCATAATCGCTAGGAACTCAGACTTGGCGCGGTCTGCGCGCTCTGCCATTTCCTTGGCACGAATAATCTGTTTCTCGTTTGTAATATCGTTGAATACCACAACCGCTCCTTTACGCTGTCCACGATCCCAGATTGGCGTGATGCGGTAGGAGACGAGAACGCTAGTGCCATCCTTACGCAGAAATACCGCTTCCTGCTCCTCATAGGAATGACCTTCGCGTAGTGCCTGCTCAATTGGATGATCCTGTGGCAAATAGCTAGTACCATCCGCATGCGTTAACTGGAACATTTCCAGTAGCGGTTTCCCCGCCAATTCGTGCGTACTAAAGCCTAGCATTCGCGTTGCTGCCGGATTGATAAAGGTAGTACGTCCCTCATTATCCAGACCGAAGATGCCTTCGGAAACGGAGTTGAGGATCAACGTATATTCATTACTAAGCTTCTCGATCTGCTCCAGATGCCGCTTCATCTCGGTAATATCAGTGGCAATACCGTATACTCCGACAATTTGCTCATCGACCACAATCGGAAGATTAACCACACTGACGAAACGATTCTCACCGCCCTTGACGATCACCTGCGATTCATACGATTGTGGCTCCCCTTGGAGTGCGCGTTCAAAATGCTCTACTGTGTCATACACATTCTCCGGTGCAACAAAGCATTCGAAGGAGCGTCCGATCAGCTCGTCTTCGGTACGACCAACTAGATTTTCCATCTCCGCATTGATCGTCGTATAGCGCCCCTGCGTATCAAATGAGAATACGCTTGCTGGATTATAGTCAAACAGCGAGCGATACCGCTGTTCACTTTCCTGAATCAGCTGCGCCGCATGACGACGCTCCTGAATATCGCGAGCAATGCTGAGTAGCTGTTGAACCTGCCCCGCTTCATTTTCGATAAATCGCCCAGATGCCTCTAACCATACATAGCCACCGGACTTGTGACGATGGCGGTATGTGACTGGCTTCGGCTGCTCCGCTGCGGCATAGATGCTCATATACTGCTGCACCGCTGCCCAATCCTCAGGATGTACATACTGCTCAATTGCCTTACCTGTTAATTCCTCACGCGTATAACCGAGCAGGGTATAACATGCCGGAGAACAATATAGGTAGATGCCTTCCTCTACCGACAAGCGGCTGATAAAATCCAGCGATTGCTCAGAAATAAGGCGATACTGACGTTCGCTCTCCTTGAGTCGTTCTTCCATCTGAATACGGGATGTCGCATCTTGAGTCATCCCGATAATCTGGATTGCTTTTCCTTCATGATCGGTATCCACATTCCAATGAGACTGCAAATATAGAATGCTCTCATCGGGTAGTACAATGCGATATACGCACTCGCCCGGATGACGGGTAGCAATGGAATGTTGTAACGCATTTACTAGCTGCTCACGATCAGCCGGATGCACCAGTTGAAAGACACGATCCGCAGAATTCTCAGGTCCCGTGAATAGAAATGGAAACAATTCCTGCGCTTGATGACTCGCGCTCAATATCCCTCTAGGCAGATCCCAATCCCATGAAGCGATACGAGCAATTCGTTGAGCTTCGTGCAAGCTGTCCTCGTACTTTTTGCGATCGTTCACATTACGTCCGATGCCCAGAACCTGCATCACATGCCCTTCCTCATCCCGTACCACCTGAAAAGAAATCTCAAACCACAGAAAATGTCCATGTTTGTGCTTTAACCGACGGGTCACCGTTCCCTGATCCAGATATGCTTGCCCACTAGCAATCATATGCCTCGCATCCTCTGGGTGATAAAATTGCATACGGTTTTGCCCGACCATCTCCTCTGGTTTGTATCCAAGCACGCCATAGAAAGAGTCAGAGACATATCGCAGCGTTCCGTCTGAACTGCTATAGGAGACAAGGTCTTTGGAATTTTCGGTGATCAGACGATAGATTTCTCGATCGGATGCAGACATGCGCACCTGCTCCTGTAACGTTTGTAACGGATGAAATTGAGCGATATACGCTGTCGCTTCCCCGTGCGAATCACGCAATACCGATACTTCGACCCCGATCCGAAGCATATGTCCTTGCATGTGACGCATATGTCGCTCCGTGCAATACATATCACCCTGTACAGCTTCTGTCTCTTTTGCAATCGTTATATACAAATCGCTGGACGCGCCATCCGTAACCACTAGCTGCGACTCGCCAAGCTGCAGCAGTTGTGCTTCCTCATAGCCAAGCAATTGGCACAAGGCAGGATTGACACTGCTCCACGTCCCATCCTGCGGTGCAATCACTGCCATACCAACGGAAGCGGTCCGGTATATATGTTCGTACAGCATCTCATCACGCCCTGATTGGTTAATCATCTTACTCCCCTCCCAAATACCACCACTAGCCACTGGTCTGCATCTATCCATCTTAGTTGTTTATGTCCAATTATGAAATCGCTATCTTTTACAATGAATATCTTGTCTACGCGGTCTATTTCGGCGTGCATACGCTACAGCCGTCCGTCTTCCTATAAAAAGAATGATATACTGCAAATTACCCTTTAAACAGATAACCGAATAGTGACATTTCCATATGGAATAAAATATACATATGTAGAGACTGCTCGTTATTTCCCCATATTAGGCAGCATGTAATCATCAAATATTGGCAATATGTTGATTCGGCAATTTCGCTAAGTTGACCATAAAAAAGACACCGATTATGCTGCTGTGCATAGTCGGTGCCTTATGAAGATCTGTATCGAAAATGCGTCATATTCTAACGATTTTCCTCAGATGTAAGCCTGCATTATTGTGCTGGCGGGCTGATGTTATTCGTTCCTGTTGTCGAAGTGCCTGTTGAGGTACTTGTTGCCGAATTGCTGCGCTGACGCAGCGAGTTGGAGATGTTACGAACTTGGCTGATCACCTTGTCGCGTGCTCCCTTGTTACGCATAAGATACGCTGCTCCCAATCCGATCGTTGTCCACAATGCTTTTCTTCCAGTCATGATGATACTCCTCCTTCGATGTTATAATCATATGGAATATAGTGCTTATTATTGGATTAACGTTGCCTATTTGACATTTACCCCAATGGAGGGGGAATAAACAGGCAATGCTATGATCGACCGTTTTATTTGCATTTACTGTACGACCTGCGAACCCAGATGGCGGCTTAATCCGCGAATTCCACGATAGATCACCTGATTATGATTCCAGATAAAAAAAGGACGCAGCCATGGCTCACAGATTCTCATCCACGGTTTGCGGGTTTGCACTTCCCAATGATAGTGCAGCACCGTCCAATCACCCGTTTGCTCTAGACGAAAAATGCCATGCCCATTCAGATCGCCGGACGCTTCCAGCCGAATCAGCTTACCTTCCTGCTTCTCAACAACGATGCAATCAAAAGACAGCCGGTAGCCAAACCGCGTTCGAATATTCATCCGATAACCATCACCGATTCCATGCGGATGAGCCGTTTGATGTACTTTGCAAAAGGTAACGCCTTCCCAATGATCAATCTTTTCAAAATCGCTGATCATGTCCCAGACCTTGTGGGATGTCGTTTGCAGCCGCCAGCTATGTGTAAACTGATAATTCCCCATCTTGGTTCAGTCCTCCATCGGTCAGGATGTTTGCCTGATATTAGCGGTAAATCGTCGTTTCATGATGTCGGTCGGATACGGTGGCATTCAGACTCTCAGCCACACCCTGTACACCCTCGTCCATCACTCGATCATGACTCCAAATATAAACAGGACGTAGCACTGGATTCAGCGCGCGCAGTCCACTCTGATGCAGTCGCACCTTCCATTCGCAGCGCAGCAAGGTAGATTGTCCATCCTCCGTTTGCTCCATATAACAGGTGCCGATGCCAGCAAGCGGTCCTTCCACCTCTAGTGTAAACTGGTTCGGTTTACGGCGATCCACCACCTTGAGATGAATGGATAGGCGGAACAGCATTTTGGTCTTAAATGTACAGCGGAACACATCACCGATGCCATCGGGACCCGCACCGCGCTCTACTTTTTCAAATCCGACATTCTTCCAGCAATCAATACCTTCAATCTCATTCGTCATATCCCATAATTGGTCGCGCGGCGCACCAATGGTCCAGCTGCTGATAAACAAATAATGATGCTGCATGGAGTTTCCGCCTCTCCTGATGACTTGTTAGGTGCAACTATTAAATGATATCCAGCGGCACTTTATGTGTAGGTGCAGGGAACGCTTCAGCCAATCGCTGTACTTGCTCATCATTTAGCGCCAAGGCAGCTGCTGCCGCATTGTCTTCGACATGGGCTGCTGACGATGCCTTAGGAATAGCAAGCACATGCCCGCTGCGAATACACCATGCCAGCATTACTTGAAATGGTTGGGCTTCCACTTCATCCGCCACCTGCTGTACGACCGGATGATTCATCAATTCACGGCGCAGTGAGCCTGCTTGTGCCAGTGGGGAATATGCCATAACCGGAATCTGATGCTCCTCCTGCCACGACAGCAGATCGTATTCGATCCCGCGTGAACCCAAATGATAGAGCACCTGATTGACTGCACAGTTTTTGCCATCTGGCAGATTGATCAGCGCGTTCATATCGTCTACATCCAGATTGGATACGCCCCAGCGACGAATTTTGCCATCACGGACGAGACGCTCCATCCCCTCTACCGTCTCATGCAGCGGAATCTGACCACGCCAGTGCAGCAAATACAGATCCAGATAATCCGTACCAAGACGCTTTAAGCTTTGCTCACAGCTGTGAACAAGACGCTCGCCGCCTGCATTGTGCGGATACACCTTGGACACGAGAAACGTATCGTCCCGCCGTCCTTGAATCGCTTCGCCGACCAACGACTCCGAGCGCCCTTCCCCATACATCTCCGCCGTATCAATCACGCTCAAGCCGAGATCCAATCCGCGCCGTAGCGCTTCGATCTCATCTTGACGACGTGTAGCATCGTCACCCATATTCCATGTCCCCTGCCCAATCGCAGGAAGAACCGTTCCGTCTTTTAACGTAATATTGCGGTTTAGCATATTGATATTCCTCCTTGGTGTTGCATAATCTCGTTGTTTCCCTACTTACCCATTAACCGATATGAAGCAGCGAAGAACAGGCAATCTATTGGAATGGGTCACACAGGAACGAATGAAGCTGTGTGTATAACAAAAAAACAGACACATTCAATGAAGACGTGTCTGTCTCTGGAAACCGTATATGCCATGGGAATCGGGAGATGTGAATACCCATCGCTTCACGATGGTATACCGATCTATTGGATGATTAGGGAGGCTGCATCTAGCTATTAATCGCTAGAGCTGGAGCTGCTAGAGCTATCCGAAGAGCTGTCACTACAAGAGGAGTCACTACTACTGGAGCTATCGCTGCTATAACTGTCACTACTATAACTGCTACTAGTGTAGGAATCGCTGCTGAGGTAATCTTTGGATCGACGTGTATAGGTGTCGTTCTCCTCTATATACTCAGCATCCTCATCATATTCATACTCATATTCAACTTCGTAGTGTACTTCACAATCACATTCCACCGTAACCGTACAGCAATCAGATTCGTACACCACAGGCTGAGACTTGTACCTTACAGGTTGAGAGGAATACCTACGGCGGCGCGGTCGCCAGTTCTCAATCATAGGATACAGGGCGAACAGCTCCTGCTCAGCCTGAACCATCAGCTTCGCATACGTCAAAAAGGTATGGTCGCCTCGATACTGCTCCGCCTGCTGCTGAATCCAATCCGCATGTCTATTCATAAATTCTTCGCTGCATTCTAATACCATACTCGCTTGAATCAGATACTCCAAGTACTGCGGATCATCAACAGGCTGGTAGGTTTCGTGCATCAATCGTTGCTTGAAATGAAGAAGCTGCTTGTACTCCATCTGTTTGCGATTTGCTGGCAGTGTGTAAAGCAGTAGCAAGCAGCACAGGAACATAGTCATCGTGAGTATCGTGTTCGGATTATCGAAGCCTATGAGTAGCCAACAAAAGATAGATTCCAGTACGGTATACACGACAAGTGTACACCTTTTGCAATCCGTTAATGCAGCAACGATAAAAGAAAATCCAATAACCACTATATTTCCCCACATGATAACGCAAGCTTCTATAAAGCTATATTCATTTACAAACAACATGAAACAGAGCAGAACACACAACAGCCCTAACCATAGAATAACCCGTTTAAAAGAGAACGCCTTGTCCATCCATGCTCTTACATCCCACTGCTCATACACCAAATCTGTCCATTCATCCCAGTCCTCATCCAACTCTTCCAGCCGTTCTTTGTAAAAAGGAAAACGAGATGTATTACGCTTCTCACTCGGCGCTGGTCCAGCAATCGAACTTAGATAACATTCATTCCCATCCCGATGCTCAAACAGCCAATCCACTAGATACTGCTCATCTTCACTTAATTCGTCATAATCAAACGAATCGGTTAAAGCAAATCGAAGTTTTCTCATCTCTATGGAAGAATGAGATTTCAGAAACATTCGGATCAACCCTTGATTGTACAAAGATAGCAATCCAAACAAAATACTTTCGTGATACATCCTACAACGATGGTAGATTAGGGATAATTCTAAAATATCATATTGTTCGTATACGTGCGGATACAACCGACTATGTAGATAAGGCTTCCATCTCAAGATTAACAAAATGATACTGACAAGCAATAGAACGACGATCAGCCCAATCAGTAAGAACGATAAGGCATCCAACGATTGCGTAAATGATGATGTCGTATCCACCGATTTATCCTCTATTCCTAACCATTGCTGCATAGGCAAGTCTCCTTTTCTCTTTTTCTTCATTTCTACTTTTTACTTTTTGATTGCTGCTTCTTTTTCTTACGATAATTTCATGTACTGGTTGCTCTATTGCTACACCTTATATATCGGTTATTTTCTCCATGTTTATGTATAGCAAAAGCAAAAATGGATACCCATACAAAAAAACAGACCCCTCCATTACGGAAGAGTCTGTCTTACGATTATGCTAGATAGGCTTTGTACTGTATATCCTTATTTAAAACGGCGCTCTCCGTCATATGTCGCGATCATTTGGTACAGATCAGGACGACGGTCGCGGAAGATGCCCCATTCCAGACGCTGGATTTCCAGTTGATCCAGATCGAATTCGGCAGTCAGAATGCCTTCGCTGCTGCGGTCCGCTTCTTGGATTTTGTTACCTTGCGGTCCAGCGATAAACGAAGAACCGTAGAAGTTGATGGAGGAATCCTCGTCTTCTTCTTTACCAATGCGGTTGGATGCAATCACAGGAATCAGGTTAGCACCAGCATGACCGAGCATGCACGCTTGCCAGTGATCTTTGGAATCAATGCCAGCATCCTGCGGCTCAGAACCGATAGCAGTTGGATAGAACAGCAGCTCTGCGCCCATCAATGCCATACAGCGTGCAGCTTCTGGATACCATTGATCCCAACAGATGCCGACGCCGATTTTGGCATATTTGGTATCCCATACTTGGAAACCGGTATCGCCGGGGTTGAAATAAAACTTCTCTTCATAGCCCGGACCGTCTGGAATATGACTTTTACGATATTTGCCCAGAATCTCACCGTCGGCATCAATCACTGCCAGCGAGTTGTAACGAGCGTAATTTTTCTTTTCATAAAAGCTGATTGGCAGAACAACCTGAAGCTCTTTGGCAACTTGACGGAAATGATTGATCGCTTTGTTTTGTTCCAGCTCTGTCGCGTACTGATAGTATTCCGCTTTTTCTTTTTGACAGAAGTACGGCGTTTCGAACAGCTCTTGCAGCAGAATAATTTGTGCGCCTTCTGCGGCAGCTTCTCGTACTAGCTTGTCGGCTTTACGGATATTGTCGTCGATATCCCAAGAACAGCTCATCTGGGTCGCGGCTACTTTTACGTTTCTCATCGGTGTAGATCATCCTTTCGTTGCTTCATATCGAATGATTTGTCTTGATTCTATCCTGTATATCGATCAATCGAACAGTCTATTATCGACCAGTCGGAATCTGTTGCGTTGTGCAGTGTACGTTACCGCCTTCTTTGATTACAGCCATACCGTTAATGGTACGGATGCGACGCTCTGGGAATGCCGCTTGCAGTACGTCAATTGCCTGACGATCCGCTTGCTCAGCAGTGCCGCCGAAGATCGGCAAGATGATGCCGCCATTGACGAAGTAAAAGTTCAGATAGCTCAGCGTCAGACGCTGCTCACCGTGCATAACCAGCGGTGGCTGCTCAATCTGAATGACTTCCAGCTTGCGACCTTGTGCATCCGTTGCTTCGCCGAGAATGCGCAGATTCTCTTGAGTGATGGCGTAGTTGTCATCTGCGGGATCATTGCACACTTGAAGAATGACTTTACCCGGAGCAGCAAAACAAGCTACGTTATCCACGTGACCGTCTGTTTCATCGCCTGCCAGTCCACGGTTCAGCCAGATAATCTGCTGTACATTGGTGTAATCTTTGACATGCTGTTCGATCTGCTCGCGGCTTAGCTCTGGATTACGGTTGGTATTGAGCAGGCATTCCTCAGTTGTGAGCAGAGTGCCTTCGCCATCCACATGAATCGAGCCGCCTTCCAATACGAGTGGCGCGTCAAACTGGCGCAGATTCAGATGCTTCAGCACAGCCGGAGCTACCGCGTCATCCAGATCCCATGGCTCGTATTTGCCGCCCCAAGCGTTAAAGCCCCAGTTAATACCGGCACGTTCGCCTTCTGCATTGACGACAATCGTTGGGCCATTATCGCGCAGCCACGCATCATTATGAGCGAGCGGCAGGAAATCGACCTGTTGTCCAGCGAACAGCGGCTGCACCTTTTCCAGATCGTCTGGATTAACTACCAGTGTAACTGGCTCGAATTCAGCAATCGCGCTTACTAGCTCCTGATAGCCTGCACATACATTGGTGTAATCGTCGGGATATACCATTGAATCCTGTACCGGCCAGGATAGCATCGTGCGTTCGTGCTGTGCCCACTCAGCAGGCATCATATATTGCAAATCAACGGGTTTCATGAGTAATCTTCACCTTATTCATATGGAATGGATCGTTCGCTGAACGTGTCAACTTGACCGTACATACAGCAGAACGGTTTGGAACAACCTATATCATACAATACGTGGACGGCTGTACCAAGTAATTTCGGTAAATTTTATGTAAAAGGGCAAAAAAAATCGTCCGTTTCAGGACAACGATTGTTCCCGATCCGAACGATATGATACAGCGTACGCTGTTATGAAGTCGGCACTTATTTTTTCGCCGATTTATCTTTGGCATCATAATCCAGCAACGGCAATTCTTTTTGCCCGTGTACCATGGGCGATTTGCATATTGCGCACACCGGTTCGTCCTCCAGGGCGAATGCGCGCCGCATCCAGGAATTACAGTCCGGTTGACTGCATACCCACACGTCCGTCATTTCCTTTGGAATTTCTTGCATCGGGTTTTTACGCGAATAATACATTGAAGGTCTCCTTCCGAAGCTGTTTGCTCCTGTTTCAATAACCATCTTGTCCGTGGTCGGACCGGACGGCAACATATGAGACATCGACCATTTCCCATCGGTACTGCCAGAATATAAAAAAAGACGCCCTTAACTACGTTAAGGGCGCTTTTCAAGCTGAAATTACAGTTTTACAACGTTCTCAGCTTGTGGTCCACGGTTGCCTTCAACTACGTTGAATTCTACACGTTGACCTTCGTCAAGAGTTTTGAAACCGTCGCCTTGGATCGCGGAGAAGTGAACGAATACATCGTTACCGCCTTCTACTTCGATGAAACCAAAACCTTTCTCAGCGTTGAACCATTTTACTGTACCTGTTTGCATGTGAGGTACCTCCAAAAAATTAAATTTACATGACTTTCTTTATTCAGAGAAAAACATCCGATAAAATGAAAAATCACATATTGTACAAGGTTATTATATTTCTCATGTATGATAGCCCTCTACAATAAGTGAGTTCAGGTCACGATTTCGATATTCATATTATAACTCATTATGCCGATAAATACAACGTCTATAAGGGAATTTCTGTAATTTTATTTTAAGTTCATGCTCTATTTGATCCTTTACATCTTCAAAACCGCGCAGCACCGGACATTAAGCGATTTAGCAGGCATGAAAACGGATACCTGAAATCTGCATATTTTGCGATTTCGGTATCCATTTTTTAACCTTACTGTTCAATATTGTTCCATCAGTCGTATTGAAAATGTTGCAAAATTAATGTATTCACTCGCTGTGGATCTTCATGATGTAGCCAATGCGTACAATGATCCAGATGAATCAATTCTCCATCTGCACAGCGAAGAATACTAAGATCAGACATTTCGCGGCTAAGCGCATGATCCTTGCTGCCCCAGATCATTCGTGTTGGTACGGTGATCAATTGCTCGCTCGATAGATCGGGCTTTTTCTGCATGAGCGCTCGATACCAGTTCAGCATCGCGGTGTCTGCGCCCGGCTGTGACCATGCTTCACGGTACAGCTCCAGCTCCTCATCGGTAAAGGCTCCCTCATTGGAAGACTCCTGTAGCATCGACGTGAGCCGTTTCCAGTTGGAAGCAGCGATTGCCTTTTCCGGTACAATCGGTGTCTGGAAGAAAAAGACGTAGGCACTTTTGGCAATTTGCTTCGGATGGGTTTTCAAAAAATCCATCATGACTGCTGGATGAGGCACATTCATAATCACTTGACGACGAATAAGCTCAGGATAGCGTTCGGACAAACGCCATTGAACGATCGCGCCCCAGTCATGAGCGACCATATCCACTTGCTCTCGCCCAGACGATTGAATCAGCGCAGCAATATCGTCCGTCAGAATGTCCAGCTGATACGAATCGATGCCTTCCGGCTTCTCACTCAAATTGTACCCGCGTTGATCGGGTGCCCAGACACGATACCCCGCTTCTGTGAGCGCCGGAATCTGGTGAGTCCAGCCGTGCCAGAACTCAGGAAAGCCATGCAGCAAAATAACAAGCGGCCCGTTTTCCGGCCCTGCCTGCGCAACATGTAACTGAATACCGTTAACCTCTACTGTGTGATGCTCAATGTCTACACTTTGTATTGGCATAAATAGTCGCCTCCGTTTCGGAATACAACCGTTATTTAACACTAATTACCAAATTGAAACGTTTATCCTTATTCGCCCATATCTGTTTGTACACTCCCAAGCCTTGTTATGTATAGAATGACACGACTTACATAAAATTTTTAAAACATTCTAGAAAAGCATGCTCGGAAGCCTTTCATTTTGTATTTTCTGGTAATCGTTACCTTCTATTCTGCTATCCGTATGTTTTATAATAACAGTTATACGATTATGTAAATTATCGAATGAGGTAATTGGGTGATATTATGAAATCCTCAAGCCCTGTCTTTGCGCATCTTGAACATATTAATCAGCAACATCAGTGGATTCGTAACTTTCTCAGTACATACTGGTTTGTCGTCTTCATTCATTTTATTGCCCAGCTGGGTTCTTTTTTATTTTTGGACTATGGGACAACTCCATACCACTTTTATGTTCACATTCTAGTTGTTCCGACGCTCTGTATGATCGCCATGATACTCTGGGCTGAATGGATTCAGCGGAAGAAGCAGGCTCATTCGTATTATGCACTGTTTCTGACTAGCACCTTCATTACCTGGATGATCATCTATCTCAACTACGACATACGCATCATTACCGCCCTCTGTCTGATGCCTATCTTCTCGGCAGTCATCTTTTTCAAACGACGATTGCTGTGGATTCCTTCCATTCTTCAGATTGTGGCATTTGCAGCACTGTATCTGGCCGATCCCCATTTCCGAACCTTTTTGACCGCATTTGACGTTGTTTCTATTCCTGCCTTCATTATGGGAGGCACTTATATTGCACATGTGATTGTAGCGAGCGGCAGCGAGATTTTGAACAATCTCCATCAGACGATGCAATCCAAGCAAGAGCTGATTGTCCGTAATGCCATTATGAGCAAAATCTCCAAAACCGACGGATTAACCAATCTCTATAATCAAGTATCGTTCAAAGATTACTATGATACCGCCTACGATTATGCGAGTCAGGGTGTCATGTTGCATCTGGCACTACTGGATATCGATAATTTCAAACAAATTAACGATACATATGGTCACCGAGTAGGCGATATGGTGCTTGGTATTGTGGCACAGGTGATTCAGCAGTATATCTCATCCAGCGACATCGCAGCACGCTACGGTGGCGAGGAATTTGCACTGTTGATCTTTGATAAAAGCTTTGAGGAAGCGTATGAGTTGGTGGAAAGTATTCGCAGCCATCTGGCAGGGCTACGATGGAAAGAGCTGGACAACCAGACGGTTACAGTCAGCGTCGGTCTGCACAGCTGCGAGCCGGGATTGAGCAAGGAGCAGTTGTTTGAACAGGTTGATCAATATCTGTATCAAGCGAAACGCAACGGCAAAAATCGCACGGTCACCGCGGGCAGCATTCATAGCATTGCCTGATGCAGCATCCATCCTAGCACATCTATTGTTTTCTTTTGGAGGTAACATAAGAACACCCTACTCTTCATGCAGTTCAACCTTAGTCAGCGGTTGTTGCATAAGAGCAGGGTGTTTTTTTGTTATCGTTCATGTATAAGATACCGTTTTTACAGGTGAGATAGGGTTGATGTATGTTTATCGTGTTCCACCGACTAACAGAGAGCGACTATGTTAGAATCCGCTCACTGGATGCGGTACATATGGTTCTTCTAGGCGGGCGATCTCTTCTGGTGTCAAATGAATATCCAGTGCTGCGACAGCATCTTCCAGATGATTCAGCTTGGTCGCTCCAATAATTGGCGCGGTCACTGGATGCTTCTGAATGACCCATGCCAGAGCAATCTGCGCACGTGGTACACCGCGTTCTTTGGCAATGTCAGCGACCCGCTCTACCACTTGGCGGTCCGCATCCTCAAACGCGTTATATAACGTTTTTCCAAAAGCATCGCTCTCCGAGCGCGATGTTTCCTCATTCCAGTCACGAGTCAGACGACCGCGTGCGAGTGGGCTCCACGGAATGACGCCTATGCCTTCCTCGCGGCATAGCGGCAGCATCTCACGTTCCTCTTCACGATACAGCAGATTCACATGGTTCTGCATGGAGACAAAGCTCGCCCAGCCGTTTCGTTTGGAAATGTCCAATGCCTTCATAAATTGCCATGCGTACATGGAGGAAGCTCCGATATAACGTGCTTTCCCAGCACGAACGACATCGTTCAGTGCTTCTAGCGTTTCTTCAATCGGTGTGAGCGGGTCCCAGCGATGAATCTGATATAGGTCCACATAGTCAGTACCTAGACGACGCAGACTGTTATCGATCTCACTCAAAATCACTTTGCGCGATAGTCCGCCGCCGTTAGGACCCGGACGCATTTTGCCATGTACCTTGGTCGCGATTACTACATCGTCACGGTGCGCATAATCCTTGAGCGCACGACCAACAATCTCCTCGCTCGTTCCATCGGAGTAGACATTGGCAGTATCGAAGAAGTTAATCCCCATTTCCAGCGCTTGCCGGATAAAGGGGCGACTTTCCTCTTCGTCCATCGTCCACGGATGTGTACCGCGCTCCGGTACGCCGTAACTCATACATCCAAGACAGAGCCGTGATACTTCTAGTCCGGTACGTCCTAATTTTACATATTCCATGCTGTTCCCTCGTTTCCGCCACACCGGGCATAATTTCGGCTTGCACCTCTTTATTGTACCCAATTTCCGATATGAAAAGTCAAATCGATTCCGCCTCATCCTCCTTGGCAGCGTAATCCTGCTTGAGGTCTAAACTACAAAAACCGGTTACCTCCCATATAGGGAAATAACCGGTTTGGTTTATGGCAGATCGTATCTCATTCGAGCGCATCCGTTGGATCGCATCCGATGAGAAGATGAAGCTTCAATCACCAATAGCATCTTACTGCTGGATCATGGTGACTTCGCGGGAAGCTGGCGACAAGGCGTTTACAGTTGCTGTACTGCCATTAGCTACCGATACGACAAACGCTTTGTACGTTACCCCTTGACGCAGCGCATTGCCACTATAGTCGGTATTGCTGAGCGAGAACGACCATTCGCTATACGTCGAGCCGGTTACCGTCTGATAATTCGGCGCTGTAACGCGGTTAGCGTCTGCCAGCGAGAAGCTATTAGCATTCGCAGAAGGCACGAGCATGATCGCATACGAATTGATGCCAGTTGTATCTGACGGACGGGAGAAGCTTACGCGAATCGCGGTGCCGTTATTGATAGCATCGGCAGATACGCTGGTCGGTGCAGCCACTGCTTTTTCCGTCAGGGTAAAGTCATTCGACGCGCCAGACAAGGCATTCACTGTACGGGTCGAGCCGTCCGCGACAGCCAGAACATAGAGGCGGTAGCTAACATTTTTCACAAGAGCGTTCCCGTTGGAATCCTTCGTGCTATCGGTCAGTGCCTGTGTAACTTTGGCAGCGGTTTTGTTGACGCGAGTGTAATTGGCGGAACTCGTATTGTTGGCTGCTGCCAAATTGAACGAGCCTGCCTGATCGGTACGCACAGCGATGATCCGATATTCGTTAATACCAGTATCGTTCGCTGGTGTAAAGCTGACTGTAATATCCTTCGCACTGCTTGGGCTGCTGCCAGTGGCGGTTACGCCACTTACAGCGGATACAGCTGTACTGCCTGCGAGTGTAATGGTGCTGGAGCTGGACGATAGCGCATACGTATCTGCCGCATCCCCACTGCCCACTGTCAGTACATATGCGCGATATGCCACACCATTTTTGATAGTGTCTCCATCGGTATCACGCGCACCAGCAGCGAGCGTTACAGTGCGATTGGAGCCGTTTTTCGTTACAGACGTATAGTTGGAGCTAGATACGTTCTGGGCTTTGGCTTGGGTGAAGTTGCTGGAATTGCTTGCTTTGACGAGCATTACGCGATATTGACTCACCAAGTTCTCATCGCTAGCTTTGTTAAACGTAACCTGAGCATCGCGTCCATCGCCATAGTCGCTCACATCAGTCAGCGTAACACTGCTCGCGGTGCCGACTGTTTTGCTGTTGGACGACAGGGTGATGCTGGACGAAGCAGCAGACAAGGCATCGCTGTAGGAGCCTGTACCACGGCTCATTACGAATACGCGATAAGTGACATTGTTGGTGATTGCGTCTCCATTGTTATCCTTGAGCGAGGATGACAGAGTCAGTACGTGATCGGAGCCGTCTTTGGATACATCCATATAGCGACTGGATACTAGGCCGGATGCAGTTGCCAGATCGAAGTTGTCAGAGTCCTTGCTGCGAACGACGAACACACGGTAGCCGCTGATTTTGGATTCGTCGGCAATTTTATCAAACGATAGCTGAATATCGCGCGCATCGCCCAAATTGCTCACATCCGACACTTTACTGATGCTGACCGTTGGTGCTGTGTTGCCGAGTGTGACGCTGTTAGATACTGCCGACAGACCAAGTACATCGCCAGCGTTATTCACTGCCATGACAAATGCAGAATATGCAACACCCTGCTGGATCGTTTTGCCGGATGTATCGCGACTTGCTGTTTTTAGACGTACCGTTTGATCGGAGCCAGTTTTGCTAACGAGCGTGTAGTTATCGCTGCTGATGGCAGATGCCTGCGACGTATTGAATGTGCTGGCATTCGCTGTACGCACGATAAACAGACGATAAGACGAAACATCTGTTTCCGTCGATGCTTTGCCAAAGGATACGGACAGATCACGGCCGTCATTGTAATCGGACACGTCGCTCAGCTTGACATTATTTGGTGTTGCCGATGCCGATACGGTAGCGCCCAGATTCACGAGCGATTGACCGGTGGTGATCGCACTGATATAGCCGGTATTGCCGACAGCTACGACATAGACGCGGTAGCTGACATTTTTCTGAATTAGATCGCCGTTTACATCCTTGGACTGTGGAGTCAGAGTAATCGTATAGTTACTGCTACTGCCTGCGGGTATTGCTTGATAATTGCCGGCAGGTACTGCTAGCGCACGGCTGAGTGTAAAGGAGCTGGTATCCGACGCTTTGCTCACCAGAATGCGATATTGGTTCAGACCTGTTTTGCTAGTGGAAGCTGGGAAAACGACTTGCAGATCGCTGCCATTGCCTTGCTGACCGACAACGGACGCATTGACATAAGCGACAGGCATCACAGCACTGTCAACGGTTGGCGTGGTCGGTGTAGTCGGTGTATTGCTACTGCCGGTTGTGATCGTCACGGTCTGGGTAGCTTTGTTCCAGCCTACTTTGTTGCCAAGCGCTTCACTGACAAAGCGCAGTGGAACCATGGTGCGACCTTTGATCACTTTTGCTGGTACGTCGAGCGAGGTATTTTTGCCATTGATGACGGCTGTTTTGGAGCCGAGTGGCAAGGTAATGGTTGTGCCATTTTTGGTAGCGGTTACGGTGCGGGTGCTTTGCTTCCAGCCGACATTGGCATTCAGTGCTTCGAATACGCCACGCAGTGGAACCATCGTACGGCTGCCGGACATGACCGAAGGTTGGTCCGTGTTCAGCTGTACACCATCAATCACAATCTTGATAGGCGTTGCCGCGACCGCATAAGGGATATGTACAACCCCGCTGACGGTTAATGCTGTTGCAAGTAATGCTGTTCCTAGCTTCTTTTTCACTTTGACATCTCCTTGTCCCCTGATTACAAACTTGTTTCCATATTCCGCTATCCTTTGTTTCCCAAACATCAGTCTTTCATATGGAGGCGTACCATCTCTTTATGTATGACGGTGTTACTTCCTTACTATGAAGACTGGCAGACCGGATAATTTGCATCACGGGATTCCACCTGAATATACATTGCCAGTCTATATTAGGCTTCGCTGCCATCCGCTGCACAGCCAGTGCGCCGGACACCTTGTAAGGTAACACCGTTTATATTCGGCGAACAACCTACGGAAAGTTACAAATGGAAACAATTCATTTACCAACTTTCATCCAACGATTCCATTTTAATGGAATTAACATTTAATATATACATATTTTAGTAAATAAGTTATTATCTTAGCAGATTCAGGGAAAGGAGGACATACGGTACGCTCAACATGACATTACATACGCTGTATTCATCGGTATACCATTTTGCCAACGATAAAGGAGGAATCTATTATGATCAAATCGTTCCTGTCTATCTTATCCATTCTATTGTTGTGGACCATACTGGCTCCTGCTGCATTCGCTAACAGCACGGTAACTAACGATGTATATGTTTCTGATTATTCTGCCTCTTCGTACAATTCGTGGGGGAATTATTCGATTCTATTGAATGTAGAGGATGGGTTCTACGATGGATACAAGAATGCCCACGGGCAGACACTTGTCTCGGTACTGTTTCCCATCATTCGAGCGGAACTTGGATACAATATCGATTTTTATGACTTTGATTTTTTAAAAGATAAACAGGGCAACGGTCAATTCCGTATTTCCCTACGCGTATACGACGCACCCAAAATCGATACGGTTCTATTGCGCACCCGTTTGAACACCATTCCTTGGATTGCTAATTGGTTCCCAGTTACCCCGGGCAAACCGTTGGTACAGCAGGTCATTTCCATCTGGCGCTAACTTTCGATCTAGGGCTAATATACAAGTGGATACGTCTGCATCCATGGAAGTGTTACACAAGTGAATACATCCGCATCGCAAAAGCTACCGTACATTGATACGGTAGCTTTTGTGGATGATATCTATGCTGTTCACATGTCATGTGGAAAGATTACGCTGAACAACGCAATTAATCGTCGTCATCCCGCTGCTCCTGCTTCAGATCAATACGCAGAATATCGTCCGTCAGACCAGTTCGTTTCAGCCACCAATAGGTGATCAGGGTCGTTCCCGTAATCAGCCCAAGCGCTCCGGCATATCCCCACGACCAATCCAGCTCCGGCATGTTTTTAAAATTCATCCCCCAGATCGCGCCAAGTGCGGTCATTGGGGTGAGCAGCACGGTGAATACGGTCAAGGTACGCATGATCATATTGGAGCGATAATTACCGATGTTGTCATCGACTTTGAGCAGGGAATCAATCTCATGCTCATAATTTTGCTGAAGCATCCGAATCCGATTCATATAGATCCGCATAATACGGCAGGTGTTGGAGTTATCGTGCGTATTAGGAAACGTCTCCTCAATCGCATATTCGATTTCCTTCAGCGCAATCGTATGTAGATTCCAGCGCGTCAATTGATTGCGCAGATCAATAATTTCCTTGAGCAGTCGGCTACCATTGTTGCCCTGCATACGCTCTTCAATTTTCATCAAATATTGCTCAATCTCATCCATACGTGCAAACAGCGCACGAATAAAGGAATTGATCACAAAAATAAAGCCTTCGATCGGCTCGCCTTGTTCCAATACATATTCTTCCCACGCTTTGCCGCTGATCTTATTTTCCAACCATTCCATATTCCCTACGGTGATCAGTCGCCCCTCATCTACATAGTAATGGAAAATCCAACCGTCTCCCGGTCCATCCTTTAATCGTGCAACAAGCGTCCCGTTCATCGCATTTTGCCCATCTACATACGAGATGGTGGATATATGATTATGCCGACATAACAGGCTTTCTGAAGCCCAAGCTTGAATCCGTTCGTCAAAGTCCTCATGCTCGATCAAATGCTGACTGTCGTCCAAATGGTACCATGTCCATCCATTACCGGATTGCATCACTTCCGGCTTTTCCATAATGATCATCCTTCCCGTTCCCCTCTATCTATTATGTATATACCCGAAAAGATGCTGCTGTGTATCGCTTAAAGCCGCTGCATGCTGCGATTTTCGCTGCGCTACTATAGAATGCGTATGACTACGTAGTAACAAAACTTGGTTCTTTTTGAGGGAGCAGGATTTCGTCAAGCCGGATGCGGGTATTTAAAAGAGCAGGTACTTTCTTTTATACAGCATACCCGGTAAACAAACGAGATCCGGTCATTATATTCATTTCCGATAGGAGCAGGATTATGAAAAAAATCATGAAGCCCGAATTCTGGAAAGAAAGCGTAATTTACGAAGTCTACCCCCGTAGCTTCAAGGACAGCAACAATGATGGCATTGGCGATATTCCGGGCATCCTCTCCAAGCTCGACTATCTTCAAGATCTAGGCATCGATATTATCTGGCTACCACCCGTTTACCCTTCTCCTAATGCCGACTATGGTTATGATATTACAGATCATTATGGGATCAATCCTGAATATGGCACGATGGATGATTGGAAGGAATTATTGCACGAGCTGCATGAGCGAAATATGCGCATGATCATGGATCTGGTGGTGAATCATACCTCAGATGAGCATCCATGGTTTGAAGAATCCCGATCCTCGCGTGATAGTAAGTATCGCGACTATTATTTCTGGCGTGATCCAGCACCAGATGGCGGACCTCCGAACAACTGGACTTCGTTTCTCGGTGATTCCATGTGGACACTCGACGAGCGAACCGGGCAATATTATCTGCATTCCTATGGGGTCAAGCAGCCCGATCTGAACTGGGACAATCCGAAGGTACGCAAGGATATGCACAAGGCGATGCGTTTCTGGCTTGATCAGGGCATGGACGGCTACCGGATTGATGCGGTCAATGTCATCTCCAAAGATACCAGCTTCCCACCAGCAACGGATACAGATAAAATGCAGGCGAACTCAACAGAGTTTTATAAAAATGGACCGCATATTCATGAATATCTGCATGAGATGTACACCGAGGTCTTTTCCCATTATCCGATCTTCACGACGGGCGAGGCATCCGATGTCACACTCGAAGATGTGAAGGAATATACCCATCCGGGGCGCGAAGAATTGAATATGGTGTTGATGATCGAGGCGTCCAAAATCTGCGACGATCCAAAGGATATGTGGAAAAGCAAATCATGGGATCTGCATGAGCTAAAAGAAATCGTCGCCAAATGGCAAAAAGATCTGTATGGTGAAGGCTGGATGGGTACGTATCTGAGCAATCATGATCACCCGCGTCTAGTCGCTTACCTCGGAGATGAAGGTCGTCATCGCGTCGAATCAGCGAAAATGCTGGGCATCCTGCAATTGACGCTGCGCGGTACACCGCACATTTACCAAGGCGATGAGATCGGCATGACCAATGCCTCCCATCTGCATACGATTGACGATGTAACTGAGCAGCAAGCGCGTGTCTATTATGATCTGATGACGACCAAGTACGGCGAAGACCCGGAACAGGTCATGAAGCGTATTCGTACCAAGGCGCGCGACAATGCTCGTACCCCGATGCAATGGGATAATAGCACCTATGGCGGCTTTTCCGAGCATAAGCCGTGGATTCCGGTTAATCCAAACCATGAATATATCAATGTAGCGCAGCAGGAAGAAGATTCCGATTCGATTCTGACGATGTACCGCAAGCTGATTCATATTCGCCGCAAAAGCTCTGCTTTGTTGTACGGCAAATATGATTGCGTGATGTCTGAGCACGATCATATCTTCGCGTATACACGCGAATGGAATGACGAGCATTGGCTGATCATTCTGAACTTCTCCCGCTCTGAAACTGAGCTACAGCTACCACAGGAGCTGGTTGACCGACTGGAATCGTCTGAGCTGATCCTGTGTACACATGGCGAGCATTCACGCGAAATGGCGCGTGCCGCTATTTCCCAGCAGCCAGCCAAGCTTCAGCCGTATGAATCGCTTGTATTCCGCGGTATTTCTATTTTGGATCAATAAACAAAAAACCTGTCACGCACAGACAGAAACGTTTCCTTTTGATTAGCAAGGAGAAGCGTTTCGACATGTGCGGTACAGGTTTTTTGGTATTTTATATACGATAAAGGGTCAGACTAAAAATAGATGAATCGCCGACAGAATCAGACCGACGATAAAGCCACACAGTGCGCCGTTGACACGAATCCACTGCAAGTCCTGACCGACCTTTTCCTCTAGCATATGCACCAATGTCTCATTATCCATCTGATCCAGATTCTCCTTGACCAGTTGACCAAGACGATAGTGGTTACGGCTGACTGCGCTAATGATGCCGCTGCGCAGACGTTCTTCCCACGCATGTACCTTTTCAGGATCGCGACCGAGTTCACGGATGAGCGAGCGGTACATTTTGAACAGATGCTTGCCGCCGGTATCACGTTCGCGTATCAGCATATTCACTGCCATGCCGCGTATCTCTTCCAGACGCTCCATAATAAAGGCTTGCGCGGCTTCGCCCTGTAACAGCTCATCTGCCCAGTTTTTAACCTTGCTCCACGTTTCCTCGTCGTCTACGACTTGGAACATTTGGATGCGTAGCTCACGCAGCAGTGATTCACGGTATTCGTTATCGGAATGCTGCAAATTGTCCACAGCGGATAGCAGTGCATTTTGCAAAATACTGCCGACCGTATCTTCATTGATCATGCCAGCGAATGCTTGAAACGCAAAGCCCTTGAATCCGCCTAGATTGATATTCTCTAGCTGCTCCAAGGCGATTTTGCCAAGCTTGTCGCGGTTTTGTGGACGTGCTGCCCAGTTATGCACCTGCTTGAGCATATAGTCTAGCGTTTTCTCGTCGTATCGCTCGTTCAGCAGATGGGTTAGCACCTTGTTGCCAGCTGCCTGTAAATTGGCTTTGTGCATATAATCGACCAACCCCGATGAGACGGAGCGGGCGATTGGCTCTAGATCAAGCCGTTCGACAGTCGGAATGACCAGACTGACCATTTCGCGCCGGATTTTCTTTTTGCCGAGCTGACGAGTAATCGCCGATAGCGCGAAAGGAAACAGCTGGAACTGGCGCAGTTTATTTTCAATACTTTCCTTGTTGAGCAATTCATTCTCCATCGCCGAGATCAGCGAGCGGATAATCTTCTCCCGATTGCGGGTTAACAGGGATGTATGCGGGATCGGCAATCCAAGCGGATGCCGGAACAGCGCCGTTACCGCAAACCAGTCGGCAATCCCGCCGACCAGCCCGGCTTCAAAGCCGCCCTGAATCAGCAAAACGAGCGTCGTCTGCGGCAGAAACAGCGTCGCAATAAATCCGGCTGCCATTACCGCAAGCGAAATACTCGCCAAATACCTTGAGTTCATAAGTTTCCTCCTCCAACGCTTCACTCCACGTCGACCAAGTGGTCGGATGTGCAATAGTATAGCACACTTCAAAATCCCACATACTATTAAGACAATCCGGCGCAGGGTGAATCAACAGCGGTGTCCGGTGGGTTATTAGTATAGAGACTCCGGTTCATGCTACAGTATAGATACGTTCGGCGGCAGCCGGAGGATGCCGTTTATTTATGATGGAGGAGGAATAGTTCATGTACATGTATATCAGCTCCCACAATATCCACGAGCAGTTTCCCGAGGCGGCGCATTTGCCCGATGTGATTCGACTGCATCATGATGGCGATGCGCGCTATGTGATGGAGATTGATGAGATTTTGCCGGTCGATATTCGGTCGGAGCATACGTTTAGCTATGAAGTGCTGGATAGTAGTGGGATTGTCGGTGGTGGCTTTGCCGTGCTGAATAACATTCCGGTTACAGCAGATGGTCGTTCCGCGTTTGAGCAGCGATTTATGAATCGAGCGCGCAAAGTGGAAGAAGAACCGGGCTTTGTCGGGATTCGTGTGCTGCGTCCGCTAGATGACGATACGTATGTCATTTTGACCCTGTGGGATGGTGAGGAGCAGTTTAAAGCATGGCAGGAATCGCAGGCATATAGCCATGCGCATCGTAAGCGTCATACCGAGGAAGGCATTGATGTACAGCAGCCGTCGATCTTCCCACGCCCTTCCTTTGTCAAAACCTTTGTTGTTGAGGTGTAAGTGGTCAACCGAATCGACAGAATAATGAAGCTTATGGAAATGCGATGGAATCTGGATGCTGCAAGCTTACATTTTCCATATAAGTAGAGGAAACAAGAGTACCCGGCTTCAATAGAAGCTGGGTATTTTGCATAGGTAAACAAGACATACAATCCAGCGCAGCACGTATAACACGGTAGATTAAAATGGGCATTCTTGTTACACTATTATTGCTATTGGAAAGCACTACTACTTTTAGGAATTGAGGGATATTGGCATTATGGGTATGAATTACAATCTCCAGCGTAAAAGCCAGCTTGATGCACGCGAGTTGATGCTGTTGGAATCGGAAGTAAAGACGTATGGCAAAAACATGGTGGTTGCTTATGTACTGTGGTACTTTCTCGGCATATTCGGCGGGCACCGCTTCTACATGGGTAAAATTGGCACAGCGGTTACACAATTAATTCTGAGTCTTACCTTAGTCGGTACCATTGTAACGACAATCTGGTGGATTGTGGATGCCTTCCTGCTGCATACATGGGTCAAAGAGCGCAATGACTATGTGGAGAACAATATCATCAATCAAATTTTGATTCAAAAACCAATTTCGTCGGATTATCACTACTAAGAGATGTTGACACGATACGAATTGTCTCCGCAGGAATTGATGCTGCTTAACTCGGAAATGCGCCCCCGAGAAAAGTCACTCGCACTTGCGTATCTCATGCTGATTGGTGGACATCTCGGTGTACATCGCTTCTATCTGCGCCGGATTGCAACTGCGATTATTCAGCTGATTTTGTTTGTTATAGCAGCGATTGGCTATATTGTACTCGTCGTCGGTTCCGAAATGGATGCATCGGATACTGTAGCCATAGTGGGATTGATCGCGATGTTGATTGGTGGATTACCCCTATCGATCTGGATCATTGTCGATCTGTTTATGATTCCGCGCATGGTTCGTCAGTTGAATGGGCAAGCAGAACAGGAAATCCTACAGCAATTGGAATGGCTTCGTCAAAATCCACCAGAACCGCGCCAGACACAACATAGCGCGCCAGCTCAACAACCGCCTCACCAGCCACTGGACCTGAACAAGCGATAATATCCCATACCGCTATCGCACTTCGCGTTAGCAACAAAAGATCTTGCAAACACAGCAATGAATAGAACATAGCCTTATACGCAGGATACATAAAAAGACCTTTTCCACTAACGGAAAAGGTCTTTTTCATCGCTATTAAGAAGATACCTTCAACTGACTGTGGAACAATTCACTGTAAAAGCCACCCTGCTCCAGCAATTCATCATGCGAACCATGCTCTAGAATCTGTCCGTCCTGTAGCACCAGAATCTGATTCGCTGACCGGATCGTATTCAGTCGATGCGCAATGACAAAACTTGTACGTCCCTCCATCAGACGCTGTAATCCTTCCTGAATCCGAATCTCCGTGACGGTATCGATACTGCTCGTCGCTTCATCCAACACAAGGATCGCCGGATCAGCCAGCATCGCGCGGGCGATGGTCAGCAATTGACGCTGCCCTTGACTGATGCCGCCGCCATCTCGGCTCAGCACCTGCTCATACCCATCCGGCAAGCGCTGGATAAACGAATCTGCATTCGCCAGCTGTGCTGCCTGCCGCACCTCGTCATCGGTCGCATCCAACCGCCCATAACGGATATTATCCATCACCGTACCTTCAAACAAAAACGAATCCTGCAATACAAACGCCATATGCTGACGAAGACTAGCCCGGCGCAAGCTGCGAATATCCTGCCCGTCGATCAAAATCTGCCCTTGATTGGCATCGTAAAAGCGGGAAATCAACTGAATCAACGTCGTTTTCCCCGCCCCTGTCGGTCCAACCAGAGCGATCATTTCACCCGGCTCCGCTTGGAAGGAAATATGCTGTAATGTGTCGCTGCCTTCCCCCGTATCATAGGCAAAGGATACGTCGCGGAACTCCACTTTGCCGGTAATCTGAGTCACTTCAGATGCTTGTTGTTCATCTGCTTCTTCAATGTCCTCATCCATAATCTCGAATACACGCTCTGCTCCAGCAATCGCTGACAATAGCGTATTCCACTGGTTCGCCAAATCGTTCAGCGGGCGGGTAAACTGACGCGCATATTCTACGAAAATGACGATGACGCCGACCGTAATGCTACCTTTGATCGCCAGCAGACCGCCAACTCCAGCAATCAGCGCAAAGCTCAAATTGTTCAATCCGTTCATCAGCTTAGGAATCAGACCAGAGATCGTCTGCGCCCAAAAGCCTGAAAAGCGAATCCGATCATTACGCTCTGCAAATTCATCGATCACCTGTTGCTCGCGTCCAAACGCTTTGATGATCTTTTCACCGGATAATGTTTCTTCGATATATCCATTCAGCTCGCCCAGATTGCGCTGTCGCTCGCGGAATAACGGACCAGTGCGCCGCGTAATCCAGCGCATGCCAAGCGCCATCAGCGGCACTACGATAAATGTCAGCAGCGTCAGCAACGGACTCAGCAATAGCATGACAACGAGTGTTCCGACAAGTGTAAGTACACTAGAGAAAATTTGAATCGCTGAGCTGTTGAGCGTACTACTGACATTCTCAATATCATTCGTCACCCGGCTCATTAGCTCCCCTTGCTGACGTTTACCGAAGAATGGAATCGGCAGCCGATGCAAATGGGCAAACAGATCGGAGCGCATCCGGTACACCGTCTCCTGCGCAATCTCGATCATCCACACATTTTGCAGCCATGATGTAATGGAATTCAAAATGTACACAACACCTAGACTGACAAGGAACCAAATCCACAGCTGTCCACCATCGCGTTCCAGAAAATCATCAATCGCGATGCCGACCAGATACGGACCAAGCAGCGTCAGACCCGATGTGAGCAATACCATAAACAGCACCATATACAGCTTTAATCGACGTTCCGCCAAATACGCCCAGATGCGGGATAGTGTACCGCGCCAGTTTTTGGCACGCTTTTTGTTGGAGGTGCTTGCGGTAGAGTCTGGCGGAGAATCGCCCGGTTCGCGTGCAGCCATCGTTGACGGTCTAGCAACGCGAAACGGATCAATGAATGCTTTCCACATGCTGCAATTCCTCCTCTCCGAACTGGGATGCGTAAATGCGGCGGTACAATTCCGAATGCTGTAATAGCTGCTCATGCCCGCCTTCGGCGATCAGCTTACCATCCTGTAGCAGCAACACCTTATCTGCTCGAATGGTGGAGCTGATCTTCTGCGTGATTAGAATGGTGGTACATGACAAAGTTGCCAGCCCTTCCAGCAATCGTGCTTCGGTGCGTACATCCAGCGCACTTGTGCTATCATCCAGCAGCAGCATGCTTGGCTTACGCACCAAGGCACGCGCGATGGATAACCGCTGCTTTTGCCCGCCGGACAGATTCACACCGCGCTGACCAAGCCGCGTCTCATAGCCGTTCGGCAGATTGATAATCGTATCATGAATCTGGGCAATACGTGCTGCCTGTTCAATCTCATCCAGACTGGCATGCTCGTTGCCCCATGCAATATTGTCACGAATCGTGCCAGTGAACAGCACAATTTCCTGCGGCACATAGCCAATCATACTGCGAAGCTCCACTTCATTCATCTGGCTCACATCCTGATGATTGACCAGCACCTGACCATGCTGGACTTCATACAGCCGCATAATGAGCTGCATGAGCGACGATTTGCCAGAGCCAGTAGCGCCCATAATCGCCGTCGTTACACCCTGCTTGGCTGCAAAGGAAATGTCCTTCAATATATCTCGATCTGTATCAGGATAACGGAATTGAACATGGCGGAATTCCAGTGAAGCACCGCCTGCTCCCATCTGTTCCTGAACGCTGTCGATATGTACGCTTGCAGCAGAATCGTGAACGAGGGCAATCTCGTTTGCTCCTTTATCCATGCTTGGATGCACATCTGTATCTGTGGAAGCACCGGAAGCTGTTCCCCGATCTGCGTCCTCCTGCCTATCCAGCATCTGACCTGCTTGTGCTTCGGTGGAGCTCATCACTTCGTCCATCCGCCCTGCCGATGCTCGTGCACGCGAGAACGCCGCCACAATCATGGAAAATGCCGACAATGCGCCCATCGTACGCATTGAATAGTTAATAATCGCTACCACTTCACCGACGGATGTGCTGCCCGACAAAATATCCCGATGTCCAAACCACAGCACCGCAATAATACTCACATTCATAACGAACAAAATAAAAGGCATCGTCGTCTCCGTCAGACGCAGTGCAGATACGGTGTCATTCATCAGCGCCCCACTCTGCTGCTCAAACCGCTTGCGCTCATGCTGTCTACGCACGAAGACACGAATCAGCCGCATACCGGTCAGATTTTCCTGCATGACATTGTTCACCTTGTCCAAACGACGCTGCACCTTTTCAAATGAAATCGCTGCCCGCTTCATGATGGCGATTACAAAAACCAGCAGCACCGGTACACCAATCACCAGCAGCAGCCCAAGCTTCACGTTAACAACTAGCGCCATGATACTACTGCCGACAACGAGCAGCGGAATCCGTAGCATAAAGCGCAAGCCCATAAACAGCATATCCTGCAAAATGGTCACATCGTTGGTTAGCCGCGTGATGAGCGAGGATGTGGCAAATCGATTAAATAAACTATACGAAAACGACTGCACCTTGCGATACAGCGCCTCCCGCAGATCATACCCCAGCCCCTGACTAGCATATGCCGCATAAAAAGAGCTAAAAATACCGGCGATAAACGCAATAATCGTTCCGCCGGTTAGAATCCCGCCCCATAACAGAACGGTGGGAATATGACGCTGACTAACGCCGTCATCAATGATTTTGGAGATCAGAAAGGGTTGCAGCAATTCCAGCGTTAGCTCGATCAGCATCATAAGCAGCGCCAGTATCGCCGCAACCCTGTATTTCTTTAAAAAAGAAAGCAATAGCGTCATCGTGATCCCCCTCATGTTTGAATTGGTTGTCGTCTGCTCACGATCCAGCAGTCATCAATGATTCCATGCCGCCCATCAGAAGGAGGTTTGGCTATCCAACTCCTCACTGTTATCCTGCTTCTTCATATATACCCCTTTTTTGTAAACCGAACGAATCGTAAAGTGGTCGCCCAGCTTTTTATTTGTACGGTAGATCAGGGAATTGACTTCATCTACCCCAACCAGTTCTGCATCATCGACACAGCGCTCTGGCCACACATCGCGTACAATCTGCTCACGCGTGACAAAATGGTCTAAGCAATTGTACAGCAGCTTGAATAGCTGGTATTCCTTTTTGGATAATGTAATGCTGTCGCCACCCACCTGAATATTTTGCAAATAATCGTTCAGGCGTACTTCATGCTCCAGCAAATCGCTAATCCGGTACTCGCGCGTTTCCTCTAGATCGGTGCCACGCTCCAGACGGAGTGTGACCAGCCCGTTCACCAAGGTTAATTGGTCGCCATCACTGATGCGCCGGGACTGGTACGGCTGTAGTCGCTGACCGTTCAGCTCGGTACCATTTTTACTACCAAGATCTTCGACATAGATATCATTATGGATACGCTTGAGTACACAATGCTGCTTGGAGACAAGCTGATTATATAAAGGCAGGTCGGTCTGCGCGCTGCCGGTATGACGTCCGATTAGAATCGGTTTATGGGTTTCCAAATAAATAAAAGAACCATGGCCTTCCTGGCCGGCGGTATCTACAATCACTTTAATAATGTCCGGCATGGGATCATCGCTCACTTTCCGCTAATTTCTCTTGAGTTTATCTTGTGTTCATTCATAGGCATCTTATTCCACAGCAAATACACTGCCATGTCAGCATAGCGCCTTCCCGGCGAAGGCTCAATGACAGAATCATCAGATTCCTTTCATTGTTTGCTTGCCTGGCAGCTTTTATAGTGTAAGAGAGAAAAGGTATGCGCACCAAGCGCTAATGCCTGTTAAGGGCTGTCTTTCCATTATACTATACACCGCCTGTACAATAATTCAATTTCAGTCATTTTTCTGGCAGAAAATGTACCGGCACTTCAACCTATAGAGAACTGTACCTGCTTGAACAGGTAACAACGAGTGGAATAAAAGTGGGGAATTCGATATGAAACCAAAACAAATTTTAATTTATGGACTATTGTCTTTTCTGATTGCCAGCAGTCTGGCGATGTATGTATATCTGGATTACCGGTTGCCGGGCTGGCATAATAACCACACGACACCGGGTAATCAGCTACGGATTGAGAATCTGGACGATTTGCAGCGGCTGATGACGGACAAGCCAGAGCAATCTTCGGCGCAGCCTGTTCAGCCTGTATCTACTAGCAACGCTAACGATGAGGCTACCCATACGTCGCTGCTTCATTTGTAAATTCGAGTAATCATGTAAGTGTGATACAGCCCTTTTTTATGCAAACGGGAGAAGTACGATCCGTCACTCGGCGTCGCACTTCTCCCGTATTTGTATAGGCTATACGATTGGTTACTATTGTCAAAACCGTGCGCAGCTTACGTCCACGCCCAGAAAAAACCGTCCCGATCCCAAGCAACGCGTCCACCATGCTGCTTACGAAAGGCCTTTTTGATCTCTTTATCCAGCGAAATATTGCCGCTGTCGCTTGTAAACAGAAATTGCTCGCCATATTGCTCCCGTACATAATCGATTGCTTCTTCCTGCCGCAGCATACCACGGTCACGAATATGCTCGATCATCCAGCTGGCGATTTCCTGTGCCTGTACTACGTGATTATCCATACATACTCTACTTCCTTTCTATCCGTCACCGTTGCCAGTGATGATTCCTCTGTATGTAACTGTACCATATCTGCTGTCACCCAGAATAGGCAATTGTTGAAACCATCTAAGGCGTTACACAGTAGTATAGGTATTCCCTCAACAAGGAGTGTCTCTATTGAAAACATACATGCTTATGCTCGTTATGCTCGTCGGTCTGCTGTCAGGCTGTTCGGCACTGGATCAGGTGAATCAGTCCGTCAACTATGTGAGTGAAGTAACTTCGTATATCAACAGTACATCGAATCTATCGCAGAGCCTACCTGATCTCACACAGCAGGCACTAACTGATCCACAAGCTCGTGAACAGCTGTCTCAGGAGCTTGCCAATACTCAAAGTCAGATCAATGCCTTCAATCAGCTAGAACCCCCTGCCTTTGCCAAAGATCTACATCAGCAGTTATCCAGCTACAGTGCTACACTTGGCACAGAGGTAAACAGTCTGATCGATCAGGTGCAAGCGGGCAAGCTAACCGTCGCAGACCTGAACAATTCACAAATCTTCCAAACTGTCGATCAAATCAATGGTTTGCTAAACCAATTTCAGCAGCTCGGTCAGTAAACAACCGTTCTATTGATGCCATCACGTCAGCATACATCAACATGAACGCTATGTCTTGGAACAATAATAGATAATTATAAAAAAACAGCCTTCCTCATAAAAAGGAAGGCTGTTTTCGTACGTGTCGTAAACCGGAGTAGTATGTATAGGAGAGAACGGTTTACTTGATCAGTTGAATCGTGCCGATCAAAGGCAGTGGTTTACGCTCGCCATTGGCAGCATTGATGATACCGATGATCATGAACACGACAACGGCAATCCCAATAATAGGCGACAATACCCAGCCGATAAATGGAATGATCGCAGCAATTACATTCCCTGCCAATGCCACTAGGAACAATACCAACCCTTGATTAGCATGATACATGGCAAATGGTGAATTGCGAGCGGCAAGCAGTGGAATAAAGAATATGATGTACGCCAGAATCGCCATTACTTTGTTTGCTTGTACATCATTCGGATCGCCCTGTTGACCGTATGGGTCTTGAAAATTGGACATGGTTCTAACCTCTTTCGTTAATAATTTGAGTTTGTACTGCTGTTCAGTGCAGGTATAACGAGAAATACGTGGGTGGTTATGTAAAAGTTTCATATTGGTGGAATGCAACTTGAGTATACCACCTGATACCGGAGATGAGTACTGTCTATTATACAATTTGGTCGGGGAATTTTAAGAACATGCGAGCGTAGTCAGATTGCAGTTAAGCATATAGCAAACAAGCATGTTCAAACCAGATGAACATGCTTGTTTTACTATAAGGTATATGTTGGATAGGTGTCGTTCTTTCGATCAAACAGGTCGTTGGATGAGGCAATGGGTTTAAATCATATTCTCAATCTATGTTCCACTTCGCTGTTTTCTTTATTCCCTTCTACTTCTTCATTCATTTTATTTCGCCAGCTCCTGAATCTCCTGCTCACTCAGCGCTCGGTTGTATATATTCACCTCATCCAGACTGCCCTTCAAATACGCATCGGCAGCGAAGCGGCTTTTGCCTAAATATGCTTCACGGGTCATCAGATCATGCGGATTGAAGGTCATCTGGTCGTTGCTGCCTGCCAGCTTGCCGTTGATATACAGCTTACCGGTATCCCCAGACAGCGTAACCGCTACATGTACCCATTGTCCGATTGGCAGAGCAGATGATGTGATGATGCTCTGGTCGGTATTGTTGCGGTGAATGGTAAATTGTACGCCATTTCCTTGGGAAGGGGTCAGGAACATAAAGCCATTCATTCCATCACCAAAATCCAAAATTCGTTGCCACGCAGCGCCACCGTCCCATTTCACCCAGCTTGCAAAGGTAAAATCCTCCGCATCTGTAATCGTACCCGGCAGCTGCACATAATCGTCCACGCCATCCAGCGTAATACCTGAGCCAGACTTGCCATATACATTGCGAGTTACGCCGTTGATCAGCGTACCATCATAATGATTGTAGGTGCTGTCAGTTACGGTCGTGCCGCTAGATTCATCAAATGTATATTGGCTCAGTAATGGACCTCGCGCCTGCTCTAGCACCGTGATTTTGAAGTTTTTGTTCTTTTTCGCACCATTTTTCGTGATGGTGGCGATCATCGTAACACGCGCATTGCCTGTGCCTGCTGCTGGACGAGTGACTGTACCGGTATCCGAAATGATCTCCGGCTTGGTGGAGCGCCAGCTGATCTGCACGCCGCGTGTTCCAGTCAGTGGCAAATCCAGATCGTAAAAGACATGATCCGTCTCGCCCAGACTCAGATCCTTATCTACTGCTGAGACGAGCTGCTTGTCCTTTTGCACCTCACGCTGACTGCCCCATACGCTGATTCCATCTTTGGATAACGCGGTCAGCGTCAGCACGGTTTTGCCAGAAGCGGCATTGATTTCATGTAAAAAGACACCGTTATATGTGGCTGCACCGACCTTAAGCAGTGCTGTGTTCTTTCCTTGCAGCTGCCATGTACCGGTAACGTCACCAGTGATAGTACCGTCTGCATTCAGTGTTGCTGATACGGCTTGGTGGATGTCGGCGCTAATGTTTTTGTCCTGTGTGATCCATTGGTAATCGCCCGGAATCTCACTTGCGGTAACCTTTGCCTGTGGATTCTGCTCGCCTGCGTAACGATAAGGCGCTACCGTCAGCCAGCCGTCTGCATTCATAAACATCTCATGGGTACGCACTTCATGCTCCTCGCCACGTCCGGGGAAGCGGGAATGGAAGATGAGGAAATAGCGTCCGGTTTGCTCATCGTAATAAGCGGAGTTATGACCAGGCGATACCGCGCCAGCTCCACTGCCTGTACCTGGATCGCCAATTTGACGTTCAAACTGGTAGTTGCCGATAATCTTGACTCCATACGGCTCGATGGAATCATCATCAAACAGCGGTTTGGACGGATCTGCTTTCACATTCGTCATATCATTTCCAGCCGCATCGTAAAATGGACCATCCGGCGTTTTGGAACGAACAACGCGCAGATTGTAACCGCCAGTCGCATCCAGTCCACCAAACGACAGGAACATGTAGTAATAATCCGTTTGCGGGCTGTACAGCATGTACGCGCCTTCGATCCGGCTGTGATTACCGCCGATTAACTTTTTGCCATAACCTTGATCCGGTAGCGGCTTGCCGGTAACCGGGTCCATTTGCATGACGAAAATACCGCCTGAATACGAGCCGTATACCATCCACAGCTTGCCATCCTTATCATAAAATACATCTGGATCAACCGTATTCGGGTGAATGCGTGCATCGTAAATAGTACCATCCTCGCTAATCTGATCCCACATGCCAGATTTGAGGAAAATACCTTTGTCGCGATATGGACCTTCGATGTTATCTGCTACAGCAATGCCCATCGCAGAACGAGGAGAATCGCCTTTGCAGGCGTTGTAATACATGTAAAATTTGCCGTCTGCCAGTTGAATAACATCGGCTGCCCAGAGTGTACTCGTTTGTGCCCAGCTTAGTGCATCCTTTAATTCAGTGGTGACATTGGGAATCAATGGATTGCCATCTGCTACACCAGAGGAGATCATACTCCAATTCATGAGATCGGACGATTTGGCAGAAGCAAGATGAGAACCGAATATGTAAAATTCATTGCCAACCTTGATCACCGACGGATCATGAACAGACGCTTCCTGATACACAGGTGTACCGGTAGCTGTGGCGGCGGCAGCATCGGTGGATGCACCCGGTAACACAGTGGGATTCGATGTAGCTGTAGCATTAGTGATAGCGCCCGACGTTGGAGCAGCTGTCACTTTTAGAGAATCCGTACTTGGAAAAGCAGCGAAGATAGTGGATGATGGCAGCAGCATCGGTATCACCAGAGTAGCAGCAATAGCGGTTATACTGGCTTGTTTACGGAAACGAGATGTCATATGTGTCTTCCTCTCTCATTTGGAAATAGGATCAATCTTGTACGAAAGCAGGGTTATGCTTGCATTACGAAAGGTGTAGGCTGTGTATTCTCATTTTGTTAAGCGCTTACATAAATACAGTGTCTAGTACGATGTACAAACCAAATTGCTCTATTCGCGGAAGCTAGTCTTGCTTGGTGAAGTTCGTATGGCTTAGTAAAGCTAGATTTATCATAAAGGAACCTTCTGCTCTTTTTCAAGCATTAAATTTATAAAAATACGAATATTAAACAAAAACATAAATTAAATATGTACGAAATCTATAGTTTCTCTCATTCTACTCATCACAAAAACCCCCTATCCTGCGTGCCGTCATGCCAGATCCATGACGGATCTGTACCATACAAGCAGCGAAGATAGGGGATTTTGAGGGGGAAATGTCATACTCTATATTTACTGAATATATCGTCTTGCCCCAGCAAATTCTGTTTTGTAAGCAGGGGTGTTGATCGAGATGATTTCAACCGTTTTGCCTGCTTTGGGCGAGTGCATCATCTGACCGTTGCCGATATACATCGACACATGATGAACATTGCCTTTGCCGTTATCATGAGCGAAGAACATCAGATCGCCAGGCTGCAATTGACTCCAGCTTACCGCAGTTCCTTCCTTGATCTGAGCGGAAGCATCGCGCGGCAGGCTTATGCCGTGGAAGCCGTAAATAGTCGATGTAAAGCCAGAGCAGTCAAATCCGTATGCTGAGATCCCTGCCCACAGGTAAGGCAGTCCGAGGAACTGCTTGCCCGTACGTACTAGATCGGCTCCCGTTGGTGCAGGAATGTCCGACAATTGCTTGTACACATCAACCGCACTGCTTTTCAGCCATGCCGATTGATTATCGGGGGTATGCACCTGTACCCAGCCGTTAGTCGATGTGGATGTAACTGGCAAACGTGTATTGAAGCTCAAGGTAAGCAGCTTGCTCTGACGATTCTCGCCGTACAGCTGTGCTGTTTTATCCTTCACAATGGCGGTTGGGCATTCACTGTAAGCAGCGCCATTGGTGGTGGTTAGAATTTGCTGTTTCGGTAACCAGCCGGGGTAGCCATATTTGCTCTTGGGTGTAGATTGTCCGACAACGGCTACATATGCCCAGTCGCCCTTCACCTGTAGTAAACGAACCTCCTGACCGTACAACGCTTGCGTTTCTGTTTTGCCGGTCAGCCAGCGGCGCTTGTCAGCAGTGTTCATATCAGCCGTCCATTGCTCCATATCAACCGGAGTGGACAGCGAGGATTGATCCAGCTTGCGTGCCAATCCGGGCTGTGTCCATAGCGTAGCGACCGCCACATTCACATAATGCTTGCGCGTCTTGCTGTTGATGGTGCAATCCTGATCCTGCATGACCGTCGCTCCCCCTTCAGCAGCGTGTACTCCAGATGGCAGTAACGTGCCTAGCAGCAGTATGATGCCCATCATCCAGAGCATGATTATGCCGCGCGGAGAACGTGCTGTTTGTGATAATTGTGTCGCTTGATTCATCCCGTCATCTCCCTATTGCCAAAATAGTATACCCTGACGTTCTGCCCATATCCGTTATCTCTGTCATGAATTCAGGCTGCATGATTGCGTCTGTATGTATACGCCAGGCGATGGTTGAAGTTGCTATGCTCCATTGATGTTCTATCCTACTTTGCTGGTTTTTTTACCGCTCGTCATTACTACCTGGTCGTACATCCAAATCCTCGTCAAACCGAATACACTGAATCAATTGGAAAATACAAGCCAATCCGAGCGCGCCCCAGATGCCATGTGTATCTACACCGCGAATGATCTCCGCGAGCGTATACAGCAGCAGCGTATTGCGCACAATCGCAACGACCTGCGTTTGCCAGAAGCGCAGTGGACGACCGAGAATCGGATACAACCATTCCGCCGCCGCAGGCTGGATATAAATTGCCAGAATAAACAAGCCCGCCCCCGTCCAGATCGAATACAGCATCGCCGTACTGCGATTCTCGAACCCGATCAAATGAATAAAGGAAGCCAAATAGAAAAATGCGTATGCCGCAAACGCCGATGCCGCCACCACAATGACGAGTCCAAGCGATAAAATCACTGCCATCGAGACTCGATCAAATAGGCTGAACGGCTTCATGATGCTGTCCAGCGGATCACGCGTCTCGCCCTCCTCCTGCTGACGTGGCGGGCGGGCAAATTTGAAATAGGAAAAGACACAGATCAGCAAAAAAATAACGATACATGTGCCAAGCAGATTCTTTTCGATATGCTCCCGCTCCCTCCGAAAATACAGGTTATGTCATTCATACTAACACAAACATTTTAGGCTTTCTTGTTGTAAAACACTTCCAGATTTGATCAAGGACGATGGACTGCTGCAATCAACGATAGATCGTACCGATAGAAGATACGATATTTCCCTTTCTCATCGTCGCTAGTTCCTGATGGATGAAGATTGTCATTGACCTCTAACAAGAAATACAGCATATCTGCATACATGTGATAATCACATCTTTCTATAACAATGATTTGCGTCTACATGCTTCTCACTTCATAATCTTCATGTCATAATATCATTATATACGCAAAAAGGGGATTGAAACGCAATGCCGCTGAATCATACAATTTATACCGAATCTGAAGCGCATCAGCCAATGGACTTGAAGCTGATCTTTTTTGGCAAGGAAGAATGCTTGCCGGGGCATGCGTGGGGACCAGGCGTACGTGACGATTATATTTTGCATTATGTTCATGAGGGTACAGGGATTTTCCGATTGGGTGAGGGGGAATATCGGTTATCTGCGCATCAGGGCTTTCTGATTCCACCGAATACCGTCGTGCAGTACGAAGCAGATCCAGAGCAGCCGTGGGTGTATTCGTGGATCGGTTTTCGCGGGCTGCATGCCAGAACGCTGATGGAACGTGCCGGATTAACACCAGAGGAGCCTGTCTATCGCTTTGGCGATGAGCGCATCTCTACTTCTCATCAAGGCGTTAATGGTTCAACAGTAGATACCTTATGGAAGCCGATGTTACCGCCAACACTAAGCAGCTTTTACGAACAATTGTTATCTACCTCACATCAGCCTGCTGGCGATATTCATGCGCAGGGCATTTTATACCAGATCATGTACGAGCTAATCGCGCGGCTGCCTGTACCAGATCATGGCAAAGGTCGTTCCCGCTCCAAGGAGCTACATATCCGGCAAGCCATCGACTATATCGAAACGAACTACAGCCAAAAGATCACCGTGCTGGACATCTCTCATTCCGTGCGATTGGATCGTACGTATCTGTCCAGTTTGTTTAAGGAAAAGTTCGGTCTGTCGCTGCAAGCCTTTATGCTGGAATACCGCATGAATCGGGCGGTGGAGCTGCTTCAGCATACCGCATTATCCATCGGCGAAATTTCGCGTTCGGTCGGCTATGATGACCCATTTCTCTTTTCCAAAATGTTCAAAAAGCTCAAGGGTGTCTCGCCCAAGCATATGCGCAGCCAAGCCAACTGAATCCTTCCTATCTCTCTCTACTATCGCATCGGTGGACGCTCCTGCATCATCTCGGCAGGCGGCATCCCCATTTTCTTTTTAAAAATCCGATAAAAGTACGACACCTCGGGATAGCCGAGAAACTCTGCAATCTCCGACACCGTTAATTGCGATTCGGTCAGCATATAGACAGCGCGCTTCATCCGCTCATCGTGCATATACTGGCTGATCGTCTGACCGGTCACATCCTTGAACAGGGTCGCGGCGTAATTCGGTGTACGCCGAATGACATCACCCAGCTGCTCCTTGGTTACACGTGAGCTGTAATGCTGCTGGATATACCGCTTCATCTGCTCTACCAGTCGCTGCTTGTCATCGCGCATCTGTCCGCGGTCGTACTCGCGGTTGATCTCTACCAGCAATTGCAGCAGCACGCCTTGACTCATCAGTTCGTAATACGCTGGCTTTTCCCGCCATTGTACAACAATTTGCTTGATCAGGTCGTGCAATCGCTCATAGCTGCCGGGCTTGATATGTAGCACCTGATCACGCTGTAAAAGCGGTAGCTGGTGTATATCGCTGTCTGTGCTGATCTGTATCTGTTCCTTTGTTCTAAAATGAAGAACCTGCTTCGTATGAACATGAGTTGGAATGCTTTTGCCATAATAAAAGCAGCATGGCGGAATCAGCAGCAGCTCTCCTTTTTCCACAATTCTCTTCTGCCCATCTACCCAGTACACACAATTGCCATATGTACATAAACTCAGGATATAACTGTATCGGTCCAACTGACGCTCCTCATACCATTCCATCCGATGATCTTCGTGTACATTGGTTAGCTGTAGCATCCCGCGCCCTCCTTTTGTCCCTGATTGCCCTGTTGTATGCTTCCATTGTAGATCCATTTCCCTCTTATTCGCAAAATAGATCGTACTATATTGCAATCATCGTACTATATTTCATAGCACACTGTGTATATTACAGCTACAATGAAATGGATAATACAGGTTGTCGGTACATCGTCCTTGCCTACCCCGGGTGTCAGGAGATGTTGGGACAGCCGCCAATACGATGGGCTGTCGTCATACAGCCTGCACAATATGAGGAGGAACATCTATAATGCTGAGAACGAAGATTATTTGTACCATGGGACCTGCTTGTGACTCGGTGGATATGCTGAAAGAAATGATCAAAGCGGGCATGACCGTAGCGCGTCTGAATATGGCGCACGGCGAACTGGAAGATCATGTAATGCGTATCAACAACGTGCGCAAGGCTGCTGCTGAGCTGAACACGTTTATCCCGATCATGATGGATATCAAAGGTCCAGAAGTACGTATCGGCAAACTGAAAGAAGCATCCTTTGAACTGCGTACCGGCAACAAGCTGATTCTGACTACGGAAGAAATTCTGGGCGATGCCGAGCGTATCGGCGTGAACTATCCGCAATTGAACCAAGACGTGAACGAAGGCGACCGCATCCTGCTGGATGATGGACTGATCGACCTGACCGTGCTGGAAGTCAAAGATAGCGAGATTGTCTGCGAAATCGTCAGCGGCGGTATGATCAAGCCTCGTAAAGGTGTAAACCTGCCGGGTATCCATACCTCCCTGCCAGGCGTAACAGAGCGCGATGTAATGCACATTCACTTCGGTCTGGAGCAAAACATCGAGATGATCGCTGCTTCCTTCGTCCGCAAAGGCGATGACATTCGCGAAATTCGCAGCATTTTGGCAAAAAACAATGCCGAAGATGTACAAATTTATTCCAAAATCGAAAATGCTGAAGGCATGGAAAATCTCGATGACATCATCGAAGCGTCCGACGGTATCATGGTTGCCCGTGGCGACCTCGGGGTAGAAGTGCCTATTCAAGACGTACCGGCACTGCAAAAGGAAATGATCGACAAATGTAATGTAGCGGGTAAACCCGTTATTGTAGCTACACATATGCTGGAATCGATGCAGGTGAACCCGCGTCCAACTCGCTCCGAAGTGAGTGACGTGGCAAACGCTGTGCTGCAAGGCGCTGATGTCATCATGCTGTCTGGCGAATCCGCTGCGGGTAAATACCCAGTACAATCGGTACAAACGATGGCTGCGGTAGCGCGTCGCGCCGAGACGATGATTGATTATCAGGAGCAATTCTCACGTAAACGAGCACAGCAATCAACCAACATTACCGAAGTAATCAGTCAGGGCGCTGTGAGCGCATCGCTGGAGCTGAACGCAAAAGCGATCATCATCTCCACCGAAAGCGGCTTTACCGCTCGCATGATCTCCAAATATCGTCCAAACGCACCGATCATTGCTGTCACACACAACGAAGCTGTGCTGAACAAGCTGTGTCTGCTGTCCGGTGTCATTCCGGTACACGGCGAAGAAGTATCCAGCACAGACGAAATGTTCGACTCTGCGATTCGCAATGCTGTGACAACGGGTCATATCGCTGCTGGCGATATTGTCGTTCTGTCCGCTGGCGTTCCAATCGGGCAATCAGGGAATACCAACCTGCTCAAAATTCAACAGGTTTGATAGAAACGTTCCGTCTAGTACTGCATCCTATGTCATAGGGTAGGATAGAACAAAAAGCACTCTGTCTGATGACAGAGTGCTTTTTCGTATTTATTCAATCTTGCATAAGGAATCTGCAAATTTGTTATATTCCCAGCACAAAGTCGCTATTCTTCCTTGGCAAAGCCTTTATCGCCTAATCAGTAGATTAGATCTGTTTCGCAAACTCTGTCAGCGATTGGGACATATGATTGATCTCGTCCATGGAAGCATTGAGCTGCTGAGTAAGTGCTGCCTGTGATTGCGTCAGCGCAGTCATGTTGCTGATTTGCTGTAGGATTTCTTCGATCTGATCCTTCATTTCAGTCAGACTTTTCTCGATGTTCTCGGTTGCATCGGCACTATGAATCGCCAGCTTGCGTACTTCGTCTGCTACAACAGAGAAGCCGCGTCCCAGTTCGCCCGCACGAGCAGCCTCAATGGAGGCATTCAAACCGAGCATATTGGTTTGATTGGCTATCTCACGGATAAAGACAGAGATATTTTTCGTTTCATCAGCACTGCTTTTTGCTTTGTTGGCAGCATCAGTGGAGTGCTCTTGCGCAGCTGCCAGATCCTGTGCCTGCCCTGTTACGGAGTTGATCGCAATCGTCATTTCACTGATCGATTGTGACAGCTGTGACATACGCTCTGTCATGGCATCCACAACATGATCTTTGTTCTTTTCAAATGTAATATCGCGAATCGTACCAGCAACACGCATTGGCAATCCTTTGGCATCGCGGTTCGTCGTTCCGCCTGCATGGTACCAGCGGTATTCGCCGCTCTTGAGCTGCAAGCGGTAGTCAATAGCAAATGGCGTACGACCAGTATGGTCATTCAGATGCGCAGCAAACGCATCCAGCGCCTCTTGCTTGTCTTCTGGGTGTAAACGGTCACTCCAGCTGCTCAGTACATTCGGGAAATCGTGCTCGTCACGGAAACCGAGCGTTTGACGAAATTGTGGAGACCACCAAAATTCGTTGTTCGGATTGATCGGATCACCAGCTTCAACCACCATATCCCACGGTGCTTCAACCAGAGCCTTGTTGATTAGATCATAGCGAGTGACGAGCATTTGCAGCTCTTCATCTTTGGTGCGTCTGTCATGTACATCGAACAGCGCTCCAGCGATGCGCAACGGTACACCACTGCTATCGCGCACCGTTGTACCCGTTGCACGGAACCAACGATATTCGCCGCTTTTCAGCTTCAGGCGATATTCGATATCGTAAGGGGTGCGTCCACTGTGATCCAGCAAATGGTCAGCCAGCGCTTGCAATACCCAATCGGTATCCTCTGGATGCAGACGGGAAGCCCAGCTATCCAACACATCGGGGAAGTCCTGCAAATTCTGATAGCCGAGCATATGGCGGAATTCATCTGTCCATGTGAACGCATTGTTCGGGTTGACCGGATCGCCTGCTTCCACTTCCATATCCCACAGACCGACATGAATGGCTTTGGTGACAAGATTCATACGCATCGCAATGCCTTGCTTTTTCTGACGAATCGTATGCACAGCTTGATTGATATTTTCCATAATCTCACGCATAGCTGGGTCTTCGGTTTGCAATTGCATTGGGGCAGTTGGATCTTTCGCAAGACGACGGCTAGCTTCCAGCAATTCTTGTACAGTGGACGAATTCTTTCTGGCGGCAAAAATGGACATGTTTGTTCTCCTTTGAAACACCGTGTTCTAGGGTACAGTGTTTGGCAAAATGGTAAGACAAAAGCAGGGCAACCTTGTGTCGAAGGTAGAGTATCTATGATGAATAAGAGAGATATGTTTTAGGTATCAGGAACTAATAATATTCGCATTTAAAACTTTAGACTCATGATTTTATAAGGATTTTAAACTATATTTCGACTTTTTGAAACAATTTTCGCGATAATTTATATATTTTTTTAACTTACACTAAAATATGTATAAATAAGTGGATAAAACAGGCGTTTACCATCTATATTGCTTATTCCTAGCGGATATATCGGGATGAATATTGGTATACTAAAAGCAGCAGGATAGAATCATTCGGCAGGTTCAGCAAGGAGGATATTGTAATGCAACCTTTTACAAAGCGAGTCATTGAAGTCATCTCTTCCATCCCGCCCGGACGAGTAATGAGTTATGGTCAGGTTGCCGCAGCAGCAGGCAGTCCGCGCGCCGCTCGTCAGGTAGTACGTGTGCTGCATTCGATGAGCGCTGCTCATCAGCTGCCATGGCATCGGGTGATCAATAAGCTGGGTGAGATTGCGATTCAGGATGACGAATCCGCGTCTGAACAGCGCATCCGGTTGGAGGAGGAAGGCGTAGGCTTTACATTAGACGGACGGGTGCTGCTCGAGCAATTCCGGCATGAGGTGGATGATGTGGGCGGAGAAGACATTCACCACCTATAATCGGCGCTAGTTCGATGAGGATGAACGACAACGACAACGACAACGACAACGACAACTACAACTACAACTACAACTACAACTACAACTACAACTACAACTACAACTACAACTACAACTACAACTACAACTACAACTACAGTAGCAATTATGGCTACGGTGCACCGCATTGTCTTGTACAGCGTAGCATCCATAGCATATTTCGTTGATTGCATCATAAAAAAGCCCGCATCTCCCTTCGTCGGTTGGAAAATGCGGGCTTTGTCATGTACAGCTTCTTATACAGCAACAGGATAATCACCTACAGAACGATTCATGGAGTGGGGTCCATGATTCCGTTTGTGATCCACGATGATGTTCTTACGTTTGGCTTGAGGATTAGCTCAACAGGTCTTCGCGTAATGGAGTAAAGGAGTCCAGCAGGATTCCCGGCGCAAGCGCCTTAGCCGAATGCAGCGCTCCAGCAGGAATAGCCAATGCTTTGCCTGCATGCAGCTCATGCACTTCGCCGTCGATCACAAACTGGAAGCGCCCTTTCATGCAATAGCTCATTTGCTCATGGGGGTGGGAATGCTCGCTGCTTTTGGAACCTGCTTCAAAATGCACTTCCATCATCATCAGCGACTGCCCCGGTTCAAATACTTTGCGGCGAACGCCCGGCTCAACCAATTCCCAAATCCCTACATTGTTCAGACTCACATTACTCACAGTACACAACTCCTTTTTTATAATAATCATGTCAGATTGATGATAATTTAAATAACCAATATGCGGCATTTATGTACGAAAACCTATCTTCAATCTGCATTGTCAGCGGATGACATTCGGTGAAACAACTGATACACATAATAACATGTTTGAAAACAAAGATATAGTGTATTAAATCACAAAAAATAAAATGTGTTTATAGTTATTTTATACTACCTTTATTGAAAAAAGTCGATTTTTATCGTTTGAAAGACAAAAAAAAGACCAAAATCCGCAGATTTCGGTCTACTTTCATCCATAATACCATAAACATGACACAATATCGTCACATGATGGAAAGTGAGATTGTGAGAATGTATGTGAGTTCTTTGTTTGGTTATGTGGGTTTATTAGAATGCCCGAATTGCCCCGCCATCCACAATCAGCGATTGCCCCGTTACATACGTATTCGCAAAGGAACCGTAGAACATGACCATCCGTCCAAATTCCTCTGGTGTACCCAAACGACCGAGCGGAATAGAGCGTACCGCGTCCGCCTGTACCTGTTCTAGTGGTATGCCTTGACTACTCGCATGTTGACTGTCCAACTCCATCACGCGATCTGTGGCGATGCGCCCCGGCGCAACCGTATTGATCAGCACACCAGCATCGGCATATTCCGACGCCAGTGTCTTGGTGAGCGCTTGAATACCTGCGCGATACACATTCGACAGAATTAAGCCATCAATCGGCTGCTTAACTGAAGTGGACGCGATATTGACAATCCGACTCTCACCCGCCTGCTGTAAAAAGGGGAGCGCTGCTCGGATTAACCGAATCGTACTGAGCAAATTGGCTTCAAATGCTTGCTGCCATGCGGCATCGTCCATATCGGCAAATGTCCCACTACGCGGTCCGCCAGCATTCGTAACCAGCACATCCAATCGCCCATAATGACGCACCGCCTCATGCAGCGCCTGCTGAATTTGCTCACCATCGCTTACATCCATCACAACCTGATGCACATTCTGACCAGTAATTTGTTTAATCTCGGCGGCTGCCTGTTGAAGATGCTCTGCGTTGCGGCTAGCGATTGTCACCTGCGCGCCTTCGCGAGCAAATTCCAATGCACTTGCTCGCCCCAAACCCTTGCTGCCCGCCGCAACAAACACACTTTTTCCAGCTAAATTCGTTTCCATATTTTCTCTCCTTTGCTATATATTGTTTCCTTTAATCACGCATTGGTGAAAATAGATGTATACACTTACCCTTATTTATACAGATTAGGCACTTCCAGATAGATAAGTTGATCAATTTGTTACTTCTCCATCAAACTTTCCCCCCGAAGTCTATCGCATTTTAAAAATCCGTCCTATAATCATTATAGATTTACGCTTGTCTGACGATATATAGTATATCTTTTCTTTTATACATTTCTGATAACGTTCTACTAGATCTGCACATATCTTCCTTTATATCGTTCCCCATACATACATATCATGCTTCAGCAGTTATAACTTCATGACCGCAAATGATATGCTGATCTTGATAATTCCTGAATAGATGGAAGTGACTATATTGAGGCTATTACCGATTACTTCGCTCCAACCCGGGATGCGACTGGCCAAAAAAATCTATAATGACGAAGGTGTCGTACTGCTGGCGGAAAGTGCTGAGCTAACATCCGGTATCATCCGAAAACTGTATAATCACGGGTTGGATTATGTCTATATTCAGGACAAGGATACCGATGACGTGATGGCAGAGGATATTATCTCCGCCGAAACCAAACGCAGAGCACTCAAGGAAATCCGTACGCAATTTTGCAGCCTTGCCGATCCGCATGTGCAAAAGAAGATGTATCCAGTTATTGGCAAGTCATTTGCCGGTATTGTCGATACCATATTGAAAGAACTGAGCAGCAATCCAGAAGTGATGGTCATGCTGATGAGTATGCACACCAAGGATCACTATCTGTATCATCACTCCTTGAATGTTTGCATTTATACATTGCTGCTGGGCAAGGTGCACGGCTATTCTACGGATGAGCTTCGTGTGCTAGGTATCGGTTCCTTACTACATGATGTCGGCAAAGCATATATCCCAGACGACATTCTGTTCAAGCCCGGTAAGCTGACTGATGACGAATACAACACGATTAAGCTGCATACCGAATACGGCTTCAAAATCCTCAAGGATGAACCCGGTATTCCACTGCTGGCTGCCCATTGTGCTTATCAGCATCATGAGCGCTTGAATGGAAGTGGCTATCCACGCGGAATCAAAGAACCCGACATTCACGATTATGCGAAATGGATTGGTATCGCTGATTCCTACGATGCGCTAACTACCAGCCGTGTGTACCGTGCTGCTATGCTGCCGCATCAGGCACTGGATGTGCTGTATTCTGGTTCCGGCACGCTGTACGATCGTTCCATGCTGGAAGTATTCAAAAGTCGAATCGCCATTTATCCGATTGGTGTGACCGTGACACTCAGCAATGGCTTCAAAGGCGTTGTGGTGCATATTCACTCCGAGATTCCGCAGCGTCCAATTGTACGCATCCTGTTTAATGAACAAGGCGAGCGTCTCGCGGCTCCATTCGACCTTGATCTGCTCGCCCATCATTCCGTGATGATTACCGAGGTGGAGGGCATGAATTCGCATATGCCCTCAGCAACCGTCTGAACTTGATTGCAATCCAATCAAAAACACCATATCAAATCATTAACAGCTCCCGAATGTCCTGCTCTGTCAGTGCCGATAGCTTTGCCTGACCGGGCTGGATCATTTGCTGTACCAATTCCTTTTTGGTCTGCTGTAGTTCTAGCATCGTCTCCTCTACTGTTCCACGCGCGACCAGACGGATCACCTGCACCTTGTTGCGCTGCCCCATCCGATGCGCACGATCGGCAGCCTGCTCCTCTACTGCCGGATTCCACCACAGATCGTACAAAATCACCGTATCCGCCCCAGTCAGATTCAACCCAGTTCCTCCCGCTTTTAGCGAAATCAGAAATACATCCTTTTCCCCTTCATTGAATCGTTGACACAGCTCCAACCGCTCGGCGGACGGGGTATTTCCGTCTAGGTAAAAATAAGAAGTCTGCTGTTCTCGCAGTCGGTCACCGATAATCTTCAGCATGCTGGTAAACTGTGAAAAGATCAGCATACGACGACCGGAATCACGATAATCCTGCACCACTTCCAGTAATTGCTCCAGCTTGGCAGAACCACCCTCATACCCTTCCACAAACAATGAAGGATCACAACATAGTTGCCGCAAACGGGTCAATCCAGCGAGAATCCGAATCTGATTCTCAGCAAAGTTCTTCTCATACAGATGTTCCAGTGTATCCTGTTGTAGCTGTGCCAGATAAGCAGCGTATAGCGTCTTCTGTTCCGGCAGCAGTTCCGATACGAGCGTCGTCTCCTGCTTGTCCGGTAATTCGTGCAGCACTTGTGACTTCATGCGCCGCAGTACAAAGGGACGAATACGCGCCGCAATCACCGTATGATCCAGATCGGCAAAATGCTTGCGTGTTCCTAGCAGCTTCGGCATGATGACATGCATGATCGACCACAGCTCATAGGCGGAATTTTCAATCGGTGTGCCAGTCAGCGCAAAACGATGCTTCGCCTGAATCTTGCTCACAGCACGTGCAGTCTGCGTCAGTGCATTTTTGAAATTTTGCGCTTCATCCACGATCAGCGTATGGTACGCATGCGTGCCTGCCAGCTCAATATCACGGCGTAGTAGCGGATACGAGGTGATGATCACATCGAAGGGCTGCTGCTCTGTACCAACATACTGCTCATAGGTGTCCGGCTCTTGGGCTAGCACTTGCTGCCAGCGCTGGGTTCGTACCTCCTTGCTGCCATCAATTAGCAGCACCTTCAGCTCTGGGGCAAACCGCTGAAGCTCATACTGCCAGTTGTAGACGAGGGACGAAGGGGTTACGACGAGCACTGGACGACCGCTGCGACGAATATCGTCTGCCATAGATAGAATAAAAGATATGCTTTGCAGCGTTTTGCCAAGTCCCATATCGTCTGCCAAAATACCGCCAAAGCCGTATCGTGCTAGCGTGCGCATCCACTGGTATCCCGCATGCTGATAATCCCGCAGCACATGCTCCAGCGAAGCAGGAACCGGCTCATCGTGCCGACCCGGATGCTTGATGCTGTCCAGCAGTCGGCGGACCGAACGATCAAAGCGTATATATTCATTTTCATCCTGCACATCCAGCGTCTCAATCCCGTACATGACTGGTAGCTTGAATAAAATGCCTTGTTCCAGCGGCTGCTCTACATCGTCTGGTTGCGCCATCCCTGTTTTACGGATAAAATCGGCAACCTGTTGGAATGCCTCATCTTCCAGCGGCAAAAACGATCCATTCGGCAGTCGATGATACCGACGCTGCTCCTTCAGCGATTGCAGTACATCAATAATGGCGGCTTCGGGAATGCCATCCAGCTGAAATTTGAAATCCAGCCAATCATGCCGATGATCGGTATGCACACTCAACCGTGGCGGAGATAACGGATTCTGAATACGCGCCTTGACGATCGAGGTGGCGTACACATGCAGCAGCTTTTCCAGCTTAGGCACGGTACGATACAGAAATTCATACTCCGCGTCTTCGTCGGTCAGAAAATAACCGCCTTCGGTCGCAGTAAACTCGGCTTCCTCCATGATCTGCAAAATCCGCTCTTCTCGTTCACCGTCACGCAGTAGAATACGCTCTTGCTCATCCTTGCCTTGCTCCGGCTCCAATGGATTCAGCACCACATCGCCATATTGAAATTCCAGCCCTGCCAGTAATCGATCCCGTACCCGATCCAGATACAATCTAGCTTGCAGCGGTGTCTGTACAATCCGGTCGGATACGCCGCGGGTCAGTTGCACGGTTCCTAGCTTCATCAACCCCGGGATCACCTGCTGTACAAATGGCTCTAGCTGCTCCGAAGATAAGGTCAATCGCTGTTCGCCATCCTGTCCATTGCCATAATGCAGTAGCGTCTGCAAGCCGCTCAATCGGCGACATAGGTCTTCCTCTAGCAACCACAGCTCCGCTCCGTTCAATACCGCACCATATGCCTCCAATACAATCATCGACTGCAAGCCGCGTACGATCAATTCACTGCGACGGTCGCCCTTGCTTGTGCCATTGTGATTGCCTTGGCGAAACGTAGGGGCAGCATCCAGCGCAAAATGTAGGGGCAGCATGCCCTGCTGACAGATCAGTGGCAACTCCTGCTCACCGACTGCAATTCGTGCCGAAGGGCATTGACGCAGCGCCGTTAGCAGCACATGCCAGTGGGATACGGGAATGATCAGCATCCGTTCGTTGGTAGCGGACAACGTGCTTTTGCCTGTTTTCCCTCGAGGTGCAGGGATCGCACGAGCAGAGGTAGAGCTTCTACCTGCTGGCGTTGTAGCTGTGAATGCTGAATGATTATGCTGCCTGTGGCTACTGTGTAGTTCGTCTGGCTGCTCATCCTCGAAAATATGCAGCAGCTGACGAATAACCTCGTTGTCTGCATGAGTAAAGCTATGCAGTTCTGGGTCGTAGCTGAAGCGAGCGGTTAAGGGGTAGCTTTCGCGGCGACGAATGCTATCCAACAGACTACGCAGCTGACGCACAATATACAGTCGCTTCGGTCCTGCCTTCATTTCGATGCCTAGCCGATATTGACCATTGCCATACGCAACCGGACGACAAATAAACTCTACCGCCAGCTCGTCCCGCGTTTCCAAATAACGCCGTCGTCCAGCTGCACGCTGAGGTGGGGCAGCAAACAGACTCAGCAATTCCCCAGCAAGCTGCTGCTCATTCATCGCGGATAGATCATGGGTGAAGGTCGTTGCTTCGGAATCGGCATCTGGGCTTGCTGGTTTACTATGGGGAGACGTGGTCGATTGGCGTTGGCTGATGTGCGCCATCTGCTGCGTCGATTCGGCTGTGGACTCGGTAATACGCGGCGCAATGAGCTGCGGCGGCTCCTCACGTAGTCGGGATTCATGTACATGAATCATAACCGCCGCAATATGCTGACAATAATAGCGGTACGATGACAAGGTTGGACATGTGCAGACTGCCTGCACATCGCCGCCCTCCTCCATATGCAGCGAGACATGCTCGATCTCGTTAGCTTTGATCTGTACATCTGCTTCATAGTGCAGCAGAGCATCGTTGTACACCGTAAAGCCAACTTTGCCTTCCCGGTAATAGGACATGCCTTTATTGTAGGATGTTTTGCCACACCATTGCTGAATAGTGGACAGTCGAAGTGTATGACTCATCAATGAAAGCTCCTTCCTTGCTTCACTGCAACATCGTCAATTCGGTACAATGATGCGAACTTCATCTCCCTGACGGATGACACCTTCGCGCTCTACTGAGCAGACAATGCCACGACGTTTTTTGGCAGCAGGAACGAAGCGTGATTTGATTTTTTCGATACCGCTGATGCTCTCGATCACTTTCCCCGGCAATATACATGGCGGATTCTCGCCTTCACAGATAAGCCCAGTACCATCTGGGAATAGGATTCGCGTACCGATGGGCAACGAAGTGAGCGAATCCAGCCCTTTTAACATGATATTTGCGCCCAGCCACTCCGCCTGAATCTCTGGTAGCTTCATACGGGAAGCGATCTCTACGCATTCTTCGTACGAGACGATGCTAACCTGGCGACGATTGGCGATCATCGTGCCACGTTTGTATATTTTCTGGCGTACATCCGCAGGACGCAGCAGCCCGTAATGGCGGTCGCCCGGAATACCTGCCAGCTCAACTTGAATTTCCGGCAGCGGACGGGTGACAAAGCTGCCTTTACTATCAGCGATCAGTACATGCTCAACCGTAATCATTGTGTTCATCGTTCATCTCCTAATGGGGTATGATGTATATGTGAATAGGGGTGCATTTGTTCGGTTTCATCCGTAGCTCTATGCTATCAATAGTGAGCACAAGTTTAAAGGGTGGAATGAAAGTTTCGCTGTATTTTATACAAGGAATATGTAGTGACAGGAACAGAATGCTGCTCCAGTGAGCCGCCAAAAAGGAAAGCACAAACGTAAAGCCGCCTTCTGCTCCATGTTGGAACAAAAGACGGCTTCGCGAGAAGTATGATGTTGGTACAGCGATCTTTTCCTACACATTGTCCATGATAAATAAACAGAATAGACTCGTATTGCGGAACTTGAGGATCACACAATCTATTTGATCACAAAATCTCCTGAAACATGCGCATGACTTCCTGCTTGTCCGGCTGATACGGGTTGCCGGGTGCGCAGGCGTCCTGCATTGCATGATCAGCAAGTAGTTCCAGATCGACCTGCTCGACACCGAGTTGTGTTAATTTGGACGGAATACCCACTTCCTCTGCTAGCATACGGATGGCACCAATCAGCTCTTCAGCGCAGCGCAGATCGGACTTGTCGGTAGGGTCGATACCAGCGGCACAAGCGATACGGCGGAATTTGGAAGCATCGTGTTTGGCATTCTCATTCTCGACGATCGGCAGCAGCATCGCATTGCAGACCCCGTGCGGAAGATCATAGATGCCGCCCAGCTGGTGCGCCATCGCATGTACATAACCAAGACCTGCATTGTTAAATGCCAGCCCAGCGAGGAACATCGCATAGCTCATCTGCTCACGCGCTTCAATATCGTGCCCGTTGCGCACAGCACGCGGCAGATATTTGAAAATAATCTCGACTGCTGCCAGAGCCGTTGCATCGGTAACGGTAAAGGCGCCCGGTGTGACAATCGCTTCGATCGCATGTGTCAGCGCGTCCATACCAGTGGCAGCGGTCAGATCTGCCGGTTTGTCCACCATCAGCTCAGGATCGTTGACGGAGATGGTGACAAGGCAGTTTTTGTCGACCATAACCATCTTCACACCGCGCTCTTCGTCGGTGATGACATAGTTGATTGTATATTCGCTCGATGTGCCTGCGGTAGTGTTGATTGCTACAATCGGCACAGATTTGTTTTGCGTTTTGCCCACGCCCTCGTAATTCCGTAGATCGCCGCCGTTGTTTAGATACAGACCGATCGCTTTGGCAGCATCCTGCGGAGAGCCGCCACCGATGGAGATGATAAAATCGCAGTGATGATCGCGGTATACCTTTACACCGTCATACACATTGCGGGTCGTTGGATTCGGCTTAACGTTGTCGTACACCTTGTAGTCAATATCCGCGCCTTCTAGTACAGTCAGCACCTTGCACACCGTTCCGTTATGATTCAGAACATGATCAGTGACGACCAGCGCCTTTTGAAAGCTAGGTTCGGTGATAACATTGCCCAATTCCGCCAAACAGCCCTTACCCATCAGATTTGTACTTGGCACATATACCACATGCGTACTCATCGTTATTCCCTCCGCTATCTATTTTGAATTGCTTGGACTGCGACTGATTTGTCTTTACCATTTCATGATAGCACGGTGATATAAGCGCAATTGTGAATATAGTCACAATAAGAGGAGGATACGTGAACATACTTTGAATTGATTTAGTATGGATTTAATCTATCCATTTAGGATTGTGCTCTAAGCTTGCTCATCTGTACAGAAGCGCGGCGACGGTATGTAATGGTCAGCAATACAATACATCCGATCATGCCCAGCGATACCGGTGTCGACAGCGCCAGCACCTGTACGGTACTCAGATCATAGATCATGAGAATCTTTACACCCACTTCCAGCAGCAGCCCTCCCCCCCAGATTAATGTCATATTGCGCATCATACGGCGGAAGTACGGATACTGCCAGTTCTCCTCCGGCGATACGGAGCGAGCAAACCGTTTCACCATATAAAAGATTAACGGACGCGGCATCAGAAGCGATCCTAGAAACAGCAATCCTACCGCAGCGGTAATCAACGACTCTCTCATCATCAGCAGCTTCTCGCTGCCGCCGAGCAATACCATCACCAGACTGAGTACGAATCCGAACAACATCAATCCGCCAAACACATCCAGTTTGCGATGCTTCCATATACTGCGTACGTTGTCCAGTAGCGGAATCAGCGTAGCAATCGATAGCGCGAATAATCCGTTGATATGCGGCAGCAGCAACGTATACACTAGCCACGGCAGCAACCCGTTGATAACAAGCGTAAGCATGGTAGAGCGGTTCAACAGCATTCTGGACAGATTGGACATTCTTCTCATCTCCCGTATCAAGGTTATGCCTTTATGATACCGCCATAGGGTAAAATCTAACTCTACCAATAGGTTGAATGTATCTCCACCTAGAGGTTGAGTTTGTTTAAATTCCGTTTACATGACCTTGGTATATTCACTCTCGTGAAGAAGGCAGACGTGCGTTTATACTTTGGGAAATGGGGAATGGAATATGAGTAGTAATACTGCAACAGCTACGCCAGTACTGCAAACGAGTAGCCGGATTCTGGTGCTGATTGGGTTAATAATCGGATTGGTTTTTTCGGAATTGGATGAGACGGTTGTATCGACAGCGATGCCGACGATTGTCCGAGATCTGCATGGGCTTGCCTTTTACGGATGGGTTGCCGGTATCTATATGCTAGCGGTGACCGTGTGTATGCCGATTTTGGGCAAGCTTGCCGATCTGTATGGACGCAAGCGTATCTATTTGGTCAGTATGGGATTGTTTATTATCGGTTCGTTGATCTGTGGCATCGCACCATCCATGATGACGCTGCTAATCGGTCGAGGTATACAGGGTATAGGTGCTGGTGGATTGATGCCGCTGGCGCTGGTCATTATCGGGGATTCCTTTCCGCTGAAGCAGCGTGCCAAGATTCAAGGGCTGATTGGTCCGCTAATGATTTTGCCGCAATTGGTCGGTCCCGTAGTGGGCGGATACTTTGTCGGGCATCTGAATTGGCATTGGGTATTCTTCATTAATATTCCGCTAGGTCTATTGGCGGCGGTCATTCTGTTCTTCAGTATGAAAGAATCGCGCGGCGATAAGGAAGGCAGTCGCTCCATCGACTGGCTGGGTGCGGGTACGCTGGTCGGCGCCTTGCTATCGCTGCTGCTCACGCCAGTGATGATCGACAATCTGCAATTGTCTTGGTCTTCACCACTGATTATCGGGATGCTAGTATTGTCAGCGGTATTCACCGGATTGTTCGTATGGGTGGAGCGCCGAGTCGCCGAGCCGATTATGCCTATGTCACTGTTCCGTAATCGTAACTTTGTTGTGCTGTCCCTGCTGGTGATGACAGTGATGCTGGCATTGATGGGTTCCTTCGCGTCGTTTCCTTATTTTGCCCAGCATGTGATGGGACTGACACCGACTACATCCGGTTATCTGATGATGGCGGCGATGGCAGGGGCAATTCCTTCTAGTATGCTAAGCAGTGCGCTTATTACGAGGGTGGCGTATCGTAAGCTGTTTATTCTATTTATGATTATGCCGCTGATTGGTCTGATCATGCTAATGCAACTGACACCGGGCGTATCGCTGATCTATGTAGTGATTTCCTTTTTCATTATGGGTGTGGGCATGGGGATTCTGTTCGGCTCGGATAATCTGATCATTCAGGAATCGGTTGATCCGGCGCATAGCGGGGTCGCTGTGAGTAGTGTGCAGTTATTCCAATCCATTGGAGCAACAATCGGCTTGAGCGTATTCGGTAGTCTGCTCGCCAAAAACATTCGTGATGGCATTCATTCCATGAGCGGACAGCTGCCAGCTGGTAGTGAGGAAAGTATAGCAGCAGGTACGTTGCCAAGCGGGGTATCCTCTTCGGTGATTCAACATATTCATCAGGTGATGACCTCGTCGTTTGAGCATTTGTTTACGATTGGTTTTGGCTTTGCGATTGTCGCGTATATCTTCTGCTGGTTCCTCAGTCCGGGTGTGCTTGGCAAAAAGAACGCCGATCACGACACTCCATTAAGCAGTGACTCCGATTCGTCTACCGCCTCCACGTCATGAGGCAGGAATATCAGGCATCGACACGAACTACAACTATAGCAACTGTATGGTATCCATGTATGTAGAGAGCTGGATAATCAGCTCCAATATAATCATCAATCTATGAAACAAATCAAAGGAGGCGGCTCGGATGGCAAAAGTGATTATCGCCGACGACGATCCTCATATCGCCGAACTGGTATCGCTGATTTTGCAGCAGCAGGGCTTACTTGTTCGCACTGCTGTAGATGGTAAGCAGGCATTGCTGCTGATGGACGAAGACCCTGCCGATCTCGTTATTCTCGATATTATGATGCCGGAAATAGACGGCTGGGAGCTATGCCGCCAACTGCGTGAGCAGTATGACATTCCGCTGCTCATGCTTACTGCCAAGGGCGAAACAGGCGATAAGGTGCGTGGCTTCGAGCTGGGAACGGACGATTATCTAGTAAAGCCATTTGAGCCAGCAGAGCTGCAAGTGCGCGTCAAAGCATTGCTGAAGCGGTATCAGATCGCTTCGTCGCAGCAGGTGACGGTCGCGGAACTATTTATGGACAAGCGGGCATTCCACGCCGATATTCGCGGCACCTCCATCACATTGCCACCCAAAGAGTATGAGCTGCTTTTTCAACTGGCTGGTAATGTCGGGCGTACGCTGACCCGTGATCTGCTGATCGAAAAGGTATGGGGATATGACTTTGAAGGCAATGAGCGCACGCTAGATGTGCATATCAATCGGCTGCGCGAACGATTTGACGAATGGCAAGCAGGACTTCGCATCCATACGGTGCGCGGACTCGGCTACCGATTGGATGCGACAGGATGAGCACATCGCCAGATCGTCGACAGCCCGCCGTACCTGCTTCGTCTCCACCCGATGAGTCGCTGCATGCCTCTTCCTCCCATCCGACGGATGACGATATGAGCAGTATGCAGGATGTTCGCAGACGTTATCAGGCATTAACGAAGACATTGGGACAAGCTCGCGATACTCGCACCCTCAATGACCATGCCCACAAGCCTCTACTACTTACTGGCAAAAGCAAACGCAAGCTGTCCACTCGTATTTCATATTTCGTAAGACGTTTGCTCGGCTTTGTGCTGCTGTTTCTGGCGGCAGGCTCGATTGCCTATTTCATCGTAAATGGGCTATTGCAGTATTACGATGTACAGCTGCATGGCTATGTACAGCAGCTCTTGACGCTGCTCACGATGATTCTCATGCTGTTTGTATTGTTTTTTGCGACTCGTTTGGTTTTGGTCATGCTGCATCGTGATCCCGATCAAATCTGGCGCGAAATGAAGGATGCGATTCAGCGCATCGGCAGTGGAGACTTTCAGATTGCGCTGGATACCGAGCAGCGGTATGACGGGGTATTTGGCGAAGTGGTGCAGATGATGAATGTGATGGCGCGCAATTTGCAGCAAATGGAGCTGCTGCGGCAGGAGTTTATTTCCAATGTATCACATGAGATTCAATCGCCATTTACTTCATTACGCGGATTCGCCATTGCGCTGCAAAATGAACAGCTCACACCGGAGGAGCGGCGACATTATCTGTCTATTATCGAGACTGAGAGTGCGCGCTTGTCGCGACTAAGCGATAATTTGCTCAAGCTGACTTCGCTGGAATCCGAGCAGTATCCATTTGAACGACGTACGTATCGTTTGGACGCCCAGATTCAACATCTGGTGCTGGCGTGCGAGCCGCAATGGCTGGACAAGCAGCTAGACTTAGAGCTGGACCTACAAACAGTAACCTTGGAAGCGGATGAGGATCTGCTTAATCAGGTATGGAGCAATCTGATCCAGAATGCGATCAAATTCACACCGGAGTACGGCAGTCTGCATATCGCGCTTACGCAGGAGCAGATGGTGATTGGTAACATCGAAACCGACATTGCGGTCGTAACGATTACCGACTCTGGTCCCGGCATTGCAGAGGAAGACTTGCCGCGTGTGTTTGAACGATTTTACAAAGGAGACAAGTCACGTACGCGGACAGCTGGCGGCAGTGGGCTGGGGTTGTCGATTGTGAAGAAAGCGGTGGAAATGCACGGTGGCACAGTAATCGCGAGCACGCGGACAGAAGGCGGAGCCCAGTTCTGCGTAAAGCTGCCACTTCTGATGCCTCCTATTAAGAAGGTTCTGTAATTCCCTTGTCTGTTGCCATGAATATGGGCAGCGGACTTTTTGGGTTATTCTGAACAATTTCTGCAAACCTTCGCTCTATTCCAACGTATGAGAGGGCAGGTCCTTTTACAAAAAAAGGATACTATATGAAGATTCCATTTGCTTGAATAGTAGTATTTTGAACGGTAGTATTCCTCTGCCCCATCCCTTAGTGAAAGAAAGACATGTTCCCCATTTTCGATGGAAAGGAGTGGTTACAATGTCACAACCAATCGTTGAAGGTCGTTGGAGTAAGCAATCATGGCTGGATGCTACGGTCGATCTGTTTCTGTCTTTTCCCAGCCTGATTATCGCGGTCTTACTATTACCCTGTGCTGGCTGTTTGGCTGAACTCCTCTTGCAATGAGAAGAAAATAATGCCAACCCTCCTATTTGTAAGCAATTTCATATGTAATTTACAAAATAAACATTTTGACATAACAATACTCATATATGATCAATACATCATATGAATACATATAGGGGTGTGAATGATGAACAAATCTTCTCTGAAAAAAGCTGCACTGGCTGCCGGTGCAGCAGCCGTATTAAGTCTGCCACTGCTGGCTGGTGCAGTACCTACCATTGACGCAGCAGCGGCAACCAAAACCAAGACTGCCCCAGTAACAGCTGCCAAAGCACCAACACCAGCTGCCAACAAGGTCACCAAACCGAAAAATGTGATCCTCTTCATCGGTGACGGCATGGGCGAAGCAAGCCGTAATGCTATTCGCTACGCCACCGTCGGTAAAAATGGCACACTGGAAATGGACAACATGCCTGTCAGCGGACTGGTGCGCACTAGCTCTAGCGATAGTCTGGTCACCGACTCTGCGGCAGCAGCAACGGCTATCGCCACTGGCGTGAAAACGTACAATGGCGCTATCGGTGTCGACGCGAACAAGAAGCCTGTCACTACGATCATGGAGCTGGCGAAAAAAGCCGGCATGTCCACGGGCGTCGTAACGACAAGTCAGGTAACGGATGCTACAGGTGCTGCCTTTGGCGCGCATGTGGAGAACCGTTCTGCGCAGAGCGATATCGCCAAGCAATATATCGAGAATAGCAAAATTGACGTGCTGCTCGGTGGCGGAGAGGACTTCTGGTATCCAAAAGGAACGGCTGGCGCTCATGCCGATGCACCAGCAGAAGACCCAACCGAAGCCAGCAAAGGCACGCAGGGCAATCTGGTAGAGCGCGCCAAGCAGCTTGGCTACAACTATGTAACAGATAGTACCGAATTAAAAGCTGCCAAGGGCAGCAAGCTGCTCGGTCTGTTCGCTAATGAAGAAATGTTCCAAGCGCATAACGAGCTGGGCAACAAGTATAATCCCATCGTCTCCTTGCCGGACATGACTAGCAAAGCGCTGGATGTGCTGTCTAGTAACAAAAAAGGCTTTTTCCTGATGGTTGAGGAGGAAGGCACCGACGAGATGGCGCATGACAATGATGCTGCATTGGCGATTAAGGCAGGTCAACAGCTCGACAAAGCGGTCAAAGTCGCCAAAGACTATGCCAAAAAGCATCCCGACACACTCGTACTCGTTACAGCCGACCACGAAACCGGTGGTATGGTGATTGAAAGTGCCGACGATGAGGACGAATCCGGCGATGGCATGTCCAAGGAAGACGGTCCATTCACCGTTGCGAACTCGCAGGAGAAATTCTATATCGATTGGACAACCGACGGACATAGCGCAGTTGATGTTGCACTGACTGCAATGGGTCCCGGCTCTGACCAATTTACGGGCAACTATCAGAACACCGCTATTCACGACAAGCTAGTTAAACTGCTGAAGCTGAAATAATTCTGGCAGGCTAGCACGCTAAGTATGTATATCGTCATTTAAAAAACACACGGATTATCCGCCATCATTGGCGATCCGTGTGTTTTTTGTATTTCACCTATTCTCTGTTACTAGTTATGAAGATTACATTTGCTTGAACGTTAGTATTCTTCTTCCCCGTCCTTTAGTGAAAGAAAGACAGATTTTCCTCAAAAAATTTAAAGTGATTACAAATAAAGTTAATTTTATGTCATTCATCACTTTAATTACTTTAATATAATTTTTCCTAGATTAATGAGCTTAATGCAGTCAAGCAAAGAAAATCCATACGAAAAATAAATGTATAGTAGGAGTGTAATGTATGAACAAAGCACTGTTTATTTGTATTACGATACTCTTATTGCTAGTATCGGCTTGTGGAAATGCTGATCCAAAATCGAATCAATTGAATGGGTCTACACCTGTAATTGAAAAATCAAATACACCAAAAAATAACTCTGAGTATTGTTCTCAAGAAACTATACGTTTGGATAGTGATGCTGAGAAATATTTTTATGGGGATTGGAACATCAAGAAGACTTTAGGATTTGCAAATTCGTATAATGATGCTTCCGAAAATCCAACAGGACAAACATTTATCGGAGATAAAATTATACTAGGAAAAGATTTCTTCTCATCAAAAGGATTACAAAATTATAGTAATTATCAATACGAACTGAAAAAACCAATATATAATATTACAGCTACATGTTATAATTCAGACGCTTTTTATAGATTATATAAAATAGACATACCCGATTTAAAAATAGACGATGTAGTAAAAGTAATACATGTAAGTGATCCTTCTACAAAAATGAGCATACCTGTAAGTTTAAGCTTTTTTATTATAAACAATAATAGACTTATCATGTTATCAGAGGCTACTATCTTTGATCTTGAGAACATTAACGATTAATTGAATTCTAGTAAGTACTCGTTTATGTACAGCAGCTATAGCGGTTGAAGCATTCTTATCAAAAAAGTATTGGTTTGAGAATGAGAAAGAAGAGAATCACTCGGATTACTGGTGGTGTTTTTGGCATACACTTTACTCCCTGTTATGAAATGTCTCCATAAAACTTTAAAGGAACACACGAATCGCCATCATTGGCGATCCGTGTGTTTTTGTATTTCATCTGTTCCCTGTTCATGATATGGTATAGATAGAAACTGGAAATGATTAGAAAGGAGTCCAAATGATGAAGCATTCCACACAGCCTTCCATTGCGGAACTACAAGCGCAGTTGCAGCAGGAATTGCAGCAACGCAGTGAGTCGGAGCAAGTCGCTGCCTTACAGCAGATGATCCGTAGTCTACAAGCACCTACGCAACCTTTAGATGCCGATATAACCGAGTCCTATCTGAAAAGCGACTGGCAGCGTCTCAAAGAATACTTTAGCAATCCGCGCACAGCGTTATTATACGTGCTGGCTGCCGCTACACCAGTCGTATTGTTTGTCACGTTTATCTATGTGGCGCTATGGGTGGAATGATCCAAAGCGAAGCTTGACTGTACATACTCCATCACCGGCGCTTGCCGTTTCCCATCCACCATATCGATCAATGCCTGAAACAGATTGGGCGGATATTCGGCAATTCGGTGACATAGATACAAGTACCACTCCTGCCCGTAGGTGAGATACACGCGTACGGGCTGTCCTTGTTGCCGCAGCCGCACGCATAATTCAGGACGAATCCCATATAGCAATTCAAATTCAACCCCAGCCGCATCTCTCCAATCCATGCCCAGCAAGCATGTGATCAGCGACTCATCATGCGTTGCCACCGAAATAGAACAGCCACGCTCCACCGCCAGTTGGAACAGCTCCCCATACCGTCGATCCAGCTCCGCCGACCGCGATAATGCCATATTAGAATGCTCCTCATATGCCCCTTTGACCAGCCGTACTAGTGTACCAGCGGATAACACTGCCTTGGCATCCTGTAGCGTACGGTGCAAATGTGCTTGCAGCGTAATACCGATCAATGGATAGATCGCTACTGCCTTCTCATAAATATGCAAAATATCGTCCGTTTTCGCCGATTCCTCCATGCTAATAAACAGCTCAATGCCCAGCGGCTGTGCCAATTGCCCCAGCTGGAGCAGATGCTTTAGTGCCAGCTCCGCATCCAGCAGCAGACCAATATGCGATAGATCGAATGATACTCGACCGCTCATGCCCTGCTTCCCCATTGCTCCAATCAGCGTTGCCAGCTCGCTAGTGGCATGTTCACATTCGGCGAGGGTTTTTGTATTTTCCCCGATATATTCCAGCGACACGGCATACCCGTTATCGCTTAAAATCCGCCCTGCCTCTAGCGCCTGTGCTTGATGATCTCCGGTTACATAACGCGCTGCTGCCCGTTGCAACAGCTGATAAAGCTGTGGATTCTGCTCTACACTGGATTTGACATCTGGGCGACGTGCAATGGATTTTAATGCAGCCGCTGCCTCTGTCATTAATTGCTGTTCTCTATTGATTGGATTCATACAAAATCCCTCCCTTTGCGGTATACATTACCGGAAGAGAGGGACCAATGATTGTACAAAATTGCTCTATTTATACGAAATGACTGCCAATCGTTACAAACGCACAGGATCGTTGCCTGTGATCGCACACTTATACCGAGACTTGATACCGGCGCGGCGTCGCACCTACAATCCGCGTGAACATGCGGGTAAAATGGCTCTGATCGTAAAAACCAGCCTCTGCTGCCACCTCAGCAATCGGGCGCTGGCGGTGTAACTCAGCTTTGGCATAATTAATACGAAGTACATTCTGATACGCATGCGGCGGCACATGCTGCCACTGCTTGAACAGCCGAATCAGATGGAAACGGCTAATATCCGTTAACTGCTCTAATTCCTCCAACAGCACCGGACGGTCAAAGTGCGCGTGCAAATAATCGCGAACGATTCCGATATATTTGCGATCCTGTTGTACAGATGTCTGTCCATGCTCCAAATCCCCATGCTCGGTGCCGGTGATCATATGCAGCAGCGAAATTAGCGCCGTCTCTACTTCCAGCGGCTCGCCGCCATTCATCAGCGTCTGCATGACTTGCTGCATCGGTACTAGAGCATTACGATTCTTGCCGTCCGATAACAGATATGGAATATGAATCTGCTCCAACGCGCGCCGCTCCATTCCATTCAACCAATCCGGGTCGATAAACAGCATATCATAGCTCCATGCCATCCCCTGTTCTGGGTGGCAGGCATGCAGCATCTGCGGCGGAAAGCTAATCATTCGTCCCGCTTCCACCTGCATCTCCTGCCCATCGCACCACGCATGGGTACGTCCACAATGAATATGCCCGATGGAATATTCATCATGAAAATGCCGATGATACGCCAGCTCATCCGCTCGACAGCGTTTCCCTTCTACAAAGGGCAGCTGATGATGACGGTAAAAGGATACATCTGCCATGCCATCTCCCCCTCTAGCCCGCTTCATTGTTATAGTCCTCTCAGTATAAAAAAAAGGGTCGGCATAGGCAATAGATGCCTAGCCGACCGTGATAGATGGATATGTGATTCCGTGATTCGCACCATCCATTCCAATCAACCCTGTTGTAAATGGAAATCTACTTTTGCAGAGCTTCCAGAATGAGGCTGTTCACATTGGAGTTGTACAGCAGACCGATGTGCATAACACCCGCAATACGGATATTATTCGCACCATCCAGAATGGACAGATAGTTGCTAACAATCTGATCGTTCAGTGTATAGATCGAGGTTACATCCACACCAGCAGGTGCACTGTTCGTCGTCAGACGATTCGCACCACCAAGCGTGATTAGTTTGTCCACTTTATCAGCGCCGCCGTAGTTGATGATGTAATATAAGCTGTTAGCGCCACCCATGCTGTGCGCAACGATGTTCACCTTCGTGCTGCCCGTACGCGCCAGCACATCGTCTACCTTGCTGCGAATCGCTGCGGCGTTGAGTGTTTGCACACCATTTTTGGTAGGCAGATCGATAGCATACAGTTCGTTGGAGGACCAGCCTTGACGAGTCAGATAGCTTTCAATCGCTATAAAATTACTAGCAGAGCCACCCAGTCCATGCACGAAAATAATTGGAGTATGCGTTGTTGCCGCGCTGGCAGACGGCGTATTGCCCCACAGCCCTGTCAATGAAACAAGTAATGCCATAACGATAGTCAAGCGCAAACGAAGTACAGATTTGATCATATGTATTCTCCTTTATAGTCAAAGTAAGGTGGGCAGAGCGATGTACCATTTATCTTGTAGTCCCGCTTAACTGCCTTATGATTCTTATTCCCTATATGTATATTTTTAGGAATAAAATACCTCACTAATATATAACACGCTTGCTATCTATGTCAAATACTGGAATACAAAAATCCCCTGTTATGTCAGCAATGACACAACAGGGGTGTATGTTTAGACACGGAACGGTGCAATGGTAAATTCAAAGCTCAGATCGGTATCCGACGAAATGCGATATTCCGGGTGTACCGGTGCGCCCCAGCTATCATCGCCGCCCACGCCCATTTGTTTACCTGCAACCGTAACGACGGTGTAGTGTACTGGTGGCAGTTCATACAGATGGGCTGCACTTTCCAGTTCAAATGCAGTGTATGGCGAGATATTGCATTCCACTGGTGCATGTGCAGGAGACGTGATGCGCAGACCTTGCTGGTTATCGTTGGTGATGTCCACACGGCGCACACCAGTACGGTTACCGCTCTCCTGTGGTACTACATAGCCAGACACATTGTCGGCAGCATCATTTTGGAATACGCCCAGTCTAGCGCCGAATGCGCGGTCGATATAGTTTTCATCTGGACCCATCGCATACCAATTCAGATGATGGTAATCGGCTGGAATTTTGAACGACAACGCTACAATCGGCAGATCCGGCAGACCGGCTGCGCCAACATAGCTTGATTTCACATGCAGACTGCCATCGCGGTATACAGTGTAGACGGTTGTCATACTCACATCTGGGTGGATGCTGAACGCGTATTGGAATGTAAATGTTACACGGTCGTCCGCTTTGTCCAACTGCATACCTGTGCAGCGGCGCGTCAAACTAGCTGCAAACCATGCACCTGATGTAAAGCCTTGCGCTGTACCGCGATCATTATCCGTCGTTGCCCGCCAGAACAGCGGTGCAGGTGGTGTGGAAATGTATTCGCGTCCATCATAGCGTAGCGAAGTGAGACTACCTGCGGCACGCGAGAACATGATGCTGTAGTTGTCGCCGTGGATGCCCACATTCACATCGCCTTCGGCAATACGCATCTCGCCGATACGCACGGGAATGGTCTGCGACTGCGTAGACTCTACGATGAATACATGCTCGCCAAATGCCATTTCATATCCAGCTTCCGCCCATAGCGTCGCCTGTTTCAGCACGAAGGATGCGTGAATCGCATACTCGCCTGCTGCTTGCGCCGTTTCTGGCAAGGGAATGTCTACATGTTGCTCTGTACCTGCTTCTACCTGTACATCCAGCTTCTGCTCATGCACCAATACACCTTCGCGGTACAGTCGGTACACCAGCGTGTATTCCTCCGTACCAGCGAACAGATTCTCATTGCGCACGGTTACGCCCTGCTGATCAGGGATTAGCTTGAGATTTTGGTACAGGAATTTGACCTCCTGCATTTTCGGCGATACTTTGCGGTCTGCGTACACGATTCCGTCTGTGCAGAAACCATAGTCGGTCGCGCGATCATCATAGTCGCCGCCGTAAGCAAGATACTCGTCGCCAAAGCGATTTTTCTTCATAACCGCTTGGTCAATATAATCCCAGATAAAGCCGCCTTGATACAGCTCATATTTATTTTCCAGTTCGGTATATTTGTGCATGCCACCGACCGAGTTGCCCATCGCGTGCATGTATTCGCAGCTGATGTACGGCTTTTGTGGATCATTGTTCAGATATTCTTCAATATCCGCTGGCTTCGCGTACATCCGGCTCTCCATATCGCTGCTGTCGTCGAAATCGCGGTTATGGAAGACACCTTCATAATGCACCAGACGCGTCGGATCGGTTTCGCGGAAATAGTTTGCCACATTCAGGATGACCTGACCAGCATACGACTCATTCCCGCATGACCAGATGAGGATGGACGGATGGTTCTTGTCGCGCTCCACCATCGAGATCGCACGATCCATCACGATATCCTGCCATTCCGGCAAATCGCCCGGAATATTCCACGATGGCTCAACCGCACCTAGCTTCTGCCATGAACCGTGGGTTTCCAGATTCATCTCGTCGATCAGGTAAATGCCATACTCGTCGCACAGCTCATACCAGCGTGTCTGATTCGGATAATGTGATGTACGTACCGCATTCATATTGTTTTGCTTAATCGTACGAATATCCCACAGCATATCCTCTTCCGTCACCGCACGTCCGGTACGGCAGTTGAATTCATGACGGTTCACGCCTTTGAATACGATCCGCTTGCCGTTAATGCACATCACCTTGTTGATCATCTCAAAACGGCGGAAGCCTACGCGCTGCGGAATCACTTCCGTCAATTCGCCAGCAGCGTTATATACGGAAATGTACAGTGTATACAGATATGGCTGCTCCGCATTCCATGTGGATACATTGTCTACTGTTGCGTCAAAGCTGGCTGTTCCACCCTGTTCCCCATCTGCAAATGCAGCTTCACCGGATGCCACTACATTGCCATCTACGTCCTTCAATTCCAAGACCGCTTTGGCACCATTGGCAGATTGTCCTTGCTCCAGCGACAGATTCACACGGAATTGCCCTTGCGTATACGTATCGTCTAGCCCAGCATGGACATGCAGATCACGCACATGAACCTCTGGTACTGTATACAGATACACCTCACGGAATATACCGGAGAAACGCCAGAAATCCTGATCCTCCAACCATGCTCCCGTACTACGCTGATACACTTCCACAGCCAGACGGTTTTCGCCAGATTGAATAAACGGAGTCAGGTCAAAGTCGGACGGCGTAAAGCTGTCTTCCCCATATCCCACAAACTGGCCATTCAGCCATACATAAAATGCCGATTCGACACCTTGAAACGAAATGTACACCGGACGTTCCCCATCCAGCTGCTCCGGCAATACAAAATGCTTCACATAACTACCTACCGGATTATAATCCTCGGAGATAAACGGTGGACGCAGATTCTCCACGCCATCCCACGGATACATCGTATTCACATACTGCATCTGCCCGTAGCCTTGCGTCTGAATATGCCCCGGAACCGTAATATCGCCCCAGCCCGCACAAGAAAATCCTTCTGTATAAAAGCCCTGCGGACGTGCCGCTGGATTGATCGCATAATGAAACTTCCAATTGCCATTCAACGAATATCGCCAGTCCATCGTGCCACCAGCCTGAGCCTGCTCTAACGACTCATAATACCGATGATCCGAATACGCATCCACCCGATTCACCGCAAACACCGAAGTATCCGTCAACCACTCCAGCGAAGCCTCATTCACACGCTGTTTCCCACGAACATCCACTTCCGTCTTACTCATACCCATCCACTCCATTCCGTTAAAATATCTACCTAATTATTATATCCTGTCATCCCACACCAATTTAATATAATAAAATCGCTTCAATAATAGTTCCATATTCTTATACAAGAAAATCCCAAATCCTTCAAAACTCTCAAACCACATTCACAGACCCAACCCACACAAAAAAATACATAACACTACATCCAAAACTCCAACTCCAAACGCTAGTCCCAAAATCCCTTCCCCTACTCCTCACCGCAAGTGAAATCATTTACGCTGTGCATGGAAAAAGGCTGCGGTGGTACGCTGGAGCGGAGGGGAAGGGAATTGTCCTGAAAAGAGCGAAGCGCTCGCATTTAAGGGTCGGATATTTTCCTTGTCAAAGGAAATTCAAAATATCCGACCCTTAACGGCGACACTTCAGGACAATCCCTTCCCCGGAGCGTTCCAGCTCACAACCTCAGCCTATGATTTCCATAAACCCAGTCGCAAACTTATTTCACCGATCCAACCATACCTGCTACAAAGTGCTTCTGCATGAGGAAGAATACAAGCGCTGTTGGCAGAGTTGAGATCACGATTGCCAGCATGATCACACCATAGTCTGGTGAGTAGCTGGAGCCCAAGTTAGAGATGAGCAGCGGAATCGTTTGATTCTCTGGTGTTTGCAAAATAACGAGTGGCCACAGATAGTTGTTCCAGCTGGACATGAAAGTGATAATCGCAGCTGCTGCATACGTTGTTTTCATCGTTGGCATATAAATGCGGAAGAACAAGCCCAGCTCGCTCAGTCCGTCCATCCGTCCTGCTTCCAGCAGATCCTTTGGAAACATCTTTGTGCTTTGACGGAAGAAGAAGATGAGGAACGCGGTAGTCATCGTTGGGATAACGACCGCTGCTGGTGTATCAATACCGATAAAGGATACAACATTAGTGATCTTACCGAACATACGGTACAGCGGCACCATCAGGGCTGCGAATGGAATCATCATCGACAGCAGCAGGATATTGAACACGATGTCTTTTGCTTTACTGCGATAGATTTCAAAGCCATAGCCTGCCAGTGAAGCAATCAGCAGCGCGAGAATCGTTGTGGAGACAGAGATTTTAGCCGAGTTCGCCATCGCTGTCCAAATATCTACGGAGCTGGTCAGCTTCGCCAGATTGTCCATCAGATGAGCACCCGGCAGCAGACGTCCTTGCGTAACATCTACCGAAAGATTCGTCGAGCTGACGATCATCCAAAAGAATGGGAAGATCGAGACAAATGCAGCAATAATCAGGAACAAATATGTGAATGTTGATTTGGTCTTAGCCATTGCGCTCACCTGCCACTTTGAACTGAATGAAGGAAAGAATGATAACCATAATTACGATTGAGTATGATACGGTCGCCGCATAACCAAAGTCTGGCGAGTATTTGAATGACAGATTGTAAATGTATTGGGAGATGGTCGTTGTTGCGTTACCCGGTCCACCCTTAGTAATATTCACAACCTCATCGAACAATTGCAGAGTACCAATCGTCGAAGTGATCGACGTAAACAGAATGATTGGTTTGAGCAGTGGTACGGTAATGCTGAAAAATTGACGAACTGCCGAAGCGCCGTCGATACGCGCTGCTTCATAGATGGAGCTATCAATGTTTTGCAAACCGGACAGATAGAAGATCATGTTATAGCCAGTCCAGCGCCATGTGATCGCGATAATGATTGTGATTTTCGCCCAGAATGGATCGGTGATCCACTGGATCGGTGTACCGATTACGTGCAGACCCATCAGCATACCGTTAACGAGACCGTCTGGTGCGAACAGGTATTTGAATACAACGGAGTACGCAACCAGTGAAGTGATACACGGCAGGAAGATCGCCGTACGGAAAAAGCCTTTGAATTTCAGATTGCGGTCATTCAGCAGTACCGAGATAAACAGGGCCAGAATGACCATCAGCGGTACTTGGAACAGAAGATAGATGAATGTATTTTTGACAGCCATGATAAAGGTACTGTCGATGAACAGTCGTGCGTAGTTATCAAGGCCATTAAATTTCAAATTCATGCCTTTACCTGTCTGGAAGGACAGGATCAGTGCTTGGATCATAGGATAGAAGAAGAAAATACAAATCAAGAGTGCTGCGATTCCAACGAATACCCAGCCGGTAATACTTTCTTTCATATGGTTGCCCATGCGTGGGCGTGTTGTTTTCTGACTCTGGTTCAAAGCGGGTTCAGCAGTTTTCATATCGTCTCATCTCCCTCGTATCGCCGGTTTGCTTGTTTGTTTTTGTATGCTTAGCCTGCGACGTACACATTTCAGGTATGGTTTACAGCCCCGGTCATAATAAGGAAATAAAACCTTGAACGATCAGCCCAAGGTTTTATCTCCCCATTCATTACCATGTCCGGATTATTTCAGTTGAGCTTCAGCTTGTGCTTGTACATCATTCATCATGGTGTCAACGTCTTTGCTACCGTTCAGGTAGTTTTGCAGTTCCACTGTCATGATGTCTTCGATTGCATAAGTGTGCAGACCATAGTTTACTTTTGGAACTTCTGTTGTCCATTTTGCGAAGTCAGCATAGATTTTTTGACCGCCGAAGAATTCTTCAGCTTTATCATATGCACTACCTTCGGAAGCGGATTTCAGTGTAGACACAACGCCGATTTTATCCAGCATTTGTTGGTACAGGTCTTTGTCAGAACCAAAAGTGGAAGCCATGAAGTCAGCAGCTGTATCTTTACCGTCTACGTTCATTACATACCAAGAGCTACCACCGATGTTGGAAGCGTGTACCGAGTTTGGCACATCTGTCAGCACTGGGAATGGTACAACTGCCCATTTACCAGATTGGGAAGCTTCTGCTTTTACGGATGGTGTAATCCAGTTACCTGTTGGTACGGATGCTACATCACCGCTGTTGAATGCAGCCAAGAATTGGCTCCAGTCGGAGTTTGCTTTTACGATATTGGCATCATACATTGCTTTGTATGTTTCCAGCGCTTTTTTCAGTGCGGCATTGTTCGCGATGTTTGGTGTTGTGCCATCTTCTTTCAGGTACCAAGAACCCGCGGATTGGATCATCGCACGAATCAGACCGAGATCGTTAGGATCTTGTGTCAGCATATCTTTACCTGTAGCAGCTTTTACTTTTTTACCGATGTCGATGTATTGATCCCAAGTGATGTTTTTCAGATCGTCTGGTGTGTAACCAGCTTCCTTCAGATAGTCTGTACGTACATACATGCCTGTTACGCCAGAGTCAAATGGAATCCCGTATTGTTTGCCTTCAAAGCTGGTAGGACCTGCTTTGTAATCAGCAAAGTCGGAAGCTTTGATTTTGCTAGACATATCGACAAAAGAATCTGGATACGCTTGCAAGAAGTTTTGGGAACGATAGTCCTCGATCAGAACAACGTTAGGCAGACCTTTGGTTGTACCGGAGTTCAGACCAGTGTTCAGCTTTTGTACGATATCAGCCTGTGCATTTTCAACGATGTTGATTTTTACATCAGGATGAGATTCCATATATTTTGTTTTGGCAAGTTCCAGTGCGGCAATGTTGAAGTTCTTGTCCCATGCCCAAATGGTAATTTCTTTGGCGGATGGATCAGAACCTGAGCTTGCGCTTCCGCCTCCGCTAGAACATGCGGACAGCAGCAGTACGCTTGCCAGTAAAAGAAACATCAGTTTTTTCATTTTGTTTCAACCCCTGCTCTTGTATAGTGTTTTACTTTTGAAAGCGTTTGCTTATTGACAAATTAATCTTACCACCTCGTTCTAAGCGGATGTTAGGAATATATTTATACGGATTTGTTATATTATTGGCATCGCTCCTTTTGATAGCGTTATCATTTGGTACTATCTTTGCTTTTTGGTACATTTTTTAGATTAATTTTAAAAGAGATATGGCTTTGTATCCGCTTTTATCTTTCTTTTCCAAATCAAATGTGGAAAGACAAGGTAGAAGTTGTGGAAAAGAGAAGCTGTATTTTGGTAATGATTCATGAGAATATCCACACCAAACAGCCGAACCTGCATTATACTGCGCAGGTTCGGCTGTTGACGGGACGATAAGGATGGATACGGAAAATCATCGAGCGTGGCGTATCCATATCTGCTGCCAGTGTCATTGGAGTTGCTTGTCTATCGTGATCGGCTTACTCAGTACATGTGCCAAGCTGACGATAGAGTGATACTGGCTATGCTTATTTGACTGGCTTCTCTTCCGGTATATTGGTAAAGCGATTTTCTGCCTGACTGCTACTACTATTGTTGCCTGCCGACTGAATCGGGTTGTCGATATAGCCATAACGCGATACACCGTTAGATGTCAGATTATCAAAAAAGACGACGCGACTCAGAATGCTCGGCATGGTTCCGTCCTCCTGCTCAATTGCATACGGCAGGAAGAACAGATTGTTCGTCGACTGCTTGGTCAGATCCAGCTTGGCTGTCCATACTAGCTCGCTGTGGTTGTCCTGCATTTCATAGTAGGAAACGACATCACCACGCTGCTCGAAGAACGGGTAATACTGTCCTTCTGGGAAGTAATAACGGTAATTGCCGCCGCTTTTCTCCGATGGGGTGAAGCTCTTGAGTCGGTTAATGCGCGGAATCGATACGGCTGCCTCGCGTGCGGTTGCCAGATCGGTGCCGCTCAGCTGGCGTAGATTCTGATCTGGTGTTTTGGCAACATAGACGATGCGCGATGTCGGATTCCAATACACCGTTGCATCTGCCGCTTCCGCGATAAAGCGTAGCGGTACCATTGCCCGTCCGTCACGAATTGTTGGCGCGACTGGAAGTTGCACCGTACGATCATTGATCGTTGCCGTCGTCTGTCCAATGACCAGCGTAATGACCTTGCCTTCCTGACTGACCGTTACCGTTTGATTAATATTGTTCCATATCGTTGAATTGCCCGGTATGTACTGCAGCGCCTTGATGGGAATCATCGTTGTGCCGCGGTCCACGTAAGCGGTCACACCAACATACACGGTTGAATTGTTGACGATAACCTGAATGTCTGGTGATGCCGCTGCTGCCTGAACCGTACCGGCTCCCATACTAAAAACGAGCGCGATTGATACAATCAGCTTGGAAACTGTTTTCATCATATTCTATTCCTCCATTGATCGTCATACAAACAGATACCCCGCTGTGCATACAAATGTTGCACAACCTGTTCCTATGCCAACGCCGTGTTTTGCGGTTCCCATTCCATCCGTATGCCGAAACATCTCCCGATTCTGCCGCAGCTTCTAATTGGCTGCCCTGAGGTATGCAGAAACGGAACATTCCGCTGTCCAGCTTTATCTTATCATCTTTTATACCCCCACTGCCAACTAAGCCAGTCGGCAACGGCTGGTTAGAACCGCTCTGCTGCTTACCTATGCTTACCCGCTATAGCGTATTCATAAAATTTCAATTCTGTCATCGTTTGGAAAATGGCATATGAATATGATCTATTGTTGTAACGCTTGCTGTCCTATCTGCGTACATGCAGGGAGATGACAAACAGAAAAGACGGCAAACTTTGCATATGAACAACCGATGCTGTATATTTTATGCAAACCATAATTCTTAGCAAATCCGTCGGAATATGACACTTTTTATCCATAAATATGTTGATATGACTGGATTTACACGCTTCAAATGAAGGTCGTTCGGTGTATAAAGAGAAAAGGCTTATGATGGAGTACCAGTTTCATATGTCATTTTGTACAAATAAATAGGCAGTATACCGTATAGAGATACAGAGCGCTTATAGCCAGATTAGGTGAACCATATTGGAGGAGGGTTATTTTGCAAAACTGGATTACGAATTTTATGGAACAATTCGGTTATATCGGCATCGCGCTGATCATTGCGCTGGAAAATGTATTTCCACCGATCCCGTCGGAGATTGTACTGCCGTTTGGCGGATTTATGACGACCAACTCGTCACTGACGGTGATTGGTGTGATTATCGCGGCGACGATTGGCTCGGTAGCCGGGGCGGTTATTTTGTACGGCGTGGGGCTGCTGATTGATGTGGAGCGGCTGGAAAAAATCATCGACCGCTGGGGTCATCTTTTACGGGTGAAAAAGGAAGATATTCGCCGCGCAGACCAGTGGTTCGACAAGTATGGGTATTGGACGGTGCTGTTCTGCCGTATGGTGCCGCTAGTACGCAGCCTGATCTCGATTCCGGCAGGCATGTCCAATATGAAGTTTGGACTGTTTCTGCTGTTTACGACGATTGGGACAGTGATCTGGAACTCGATTCTGGTTATTATAGGGGCGAGTCTAGGGGAGAACTGGCATCGGATTACAGAGTTTATGGATGTGTATTCGAATATTGCTTACGTCATTATTGCTGTGGTGGGGATTGGGTTTATTGTTTGGTATGTGAGAAGGCATAAGAAGGCGTAAACGAAAGGAATACAAAAGAGCCGTATGGACAATACCATATGGCTCTTTTTTGTATAATGATTCTGCAATGGATGATCATACTTGCGATGATCGTTACACCTTAACTCGACGGATGGTTTGTCACCATCGCGTATCCTAGCAGCATGAACAGTTCAATCCCCACCGCCACAATCACAACGGCAGCGACGATGCCCCAGATCAGTTTGCGACTGGTCATTCGGTTGGTCTTCATGTAAGTCCCCCTTTTTTCTTCGAGATACATCCAAACTATCATATAAAATACAACAATTTCCACTTTGAACCATTGTAGCTTACACAAAATCGGATTCTCCGAATCAAATAGGAAACCTTTACGAGCCTTTACGTAACACATAAGCATCTGCGGCTCTATCACCATCATTCATCACGAACGATCAAACAACTCCTGTTGCTCCACAATTAGCGGCAAGGTAATCTTCACCTTCGTTCCCTCGCCCTTTTTACTGGAAATACTCACCCCGTACTGATCGCCGTACAGCAGCGTAATACGGTTGTTTACATTCTGAATACCGATCCCTGTGAACAGCTGGCGTTTGGACTTCGGATTCGGCAGTTGGCTGTCCTCTCCATCGGATAAGCCATCGATGCCGTCGCCGTTGTCGACCACTTCGCATACTAACATATCGTCCAGACGCGACACCATAATGTAGATAACGCCCGATCCTTTTTCGTTAAAGGCGTGGAAAAAGGCATTTTCGATAAACGGCTGGATGATCAGCTTAGGCACTTGGTAGTCCATGCAATCCGGTGCGACGAAATAGTTGACCTGTACCTTATTGCCATAGCGCACATGGTTGATAAATACATAGTTCTTCATATTGTTCAATTCCTGCTCGATGGTGATCGTCTCGCTCACATTGCTGATTGTGTTTTGCAGCAGGGAAATGAGTGCGTTGATCGTCTCAGCAGCTGTTTCTTTGTTGCCCTTTTGCACGAGCATCTTGATTGACGCCAGTGTATTGTACAGGAAATGCGGATTGATCTGTCGCTGAAGGGCTGCCAGCTCTGCATTCCGCTGTTCTTTTTGCGTTTCTAGCAGACGGGCGATATACTCGTTCAGCTCGTCCAGCATATAGTTGAACGCTCGGCTCAGCTCCTGCACCTCATAGCTACCCGTCACATGCACGTAGTTGCCGAAGTCCTTTTCCGTAATGGTAGACATCTGGCGCACCAAACGGGTCAGTGATTGCGTCAGGCGACGCGAGATGAGGAACACGGTCAGCAGCGCAGCGAGCACGATGCCAATACAGATCAAGGCGATGTCGCGCACGTTAATGATCTGTCCGACAGCATATTCACGGTCGATCAGGTTGACCAGATAGTAGTTGTAGGACGGGATGTAATTGGCGAGAATAATATGATTTTTGCCCATTACATCGTCATTTTTATAGCTGAGCTGCTGATCCTGAATCTCGGTTACATCCTTTAAGAGCTTCGGGGAAAAGGTGCCGATTAGCTCTTCTCGATTGGAGGAAACAATTCGTCCGTACGCGTCTAGAATCAGCACATCATTGCCTGTGCTGGTGAAGTTGCTGTAAAAGCGTTTGAATTCCTGCTCCCGAATCGCCACATAGATCGTACCGTACAGGTAATCGCTTGTCCGCTCCATCAGCGCTTTGGACGCGATGATATAATCTTCCTTCCCGCTCTTTGCCGTCTCTTCGTCATACTGGTACATGAGCCGCTTCGGCTCTGCCACCGTACGCTCGGTGATCCGGCTCTTTGCCAATTGCTGAGTCTGCACCGGCCAATACGACCAATCCGAGGTGAAGCTACGTCCATTAACGCCGACTAGCGTCACCCCTACATCGTACGCATCCACATTCGACTTGATCTGCTTCATCTGCTGCCCCATGCCAAAATAGGTAACCGACGCGCTTAAGGAATCGCCTTCCCCGCCCGTCAGATAACTTTTGACAGTCCCGTTCTGGGACGCATGGCTCACCGCATTCACAATCGAATCATTGAACGATTCCATACTGCTCTTGATCTGATTCAGCACCTTGGAATTGGTAATGCTAAAGGTTTCCGTAAATAGCCGCTCTGACATCCGAATCGTTACTAGCGAAGTCAATAAACAGACGGTAATGATGCTGACGACCATCACGATAAACAGCTTGAAAAACAATCCCTTTTGCTCAAAACGGCGCATATGATTTTTGATGTTCATTTCACATTCACACTCATCTTCGTAAGATCCTGCCGTTTAGCGCACATGCTGCCGGCGGTACTGACTGGGCGACAGACCGGTCCATTTTTTGAATACTTTGGTGAAATAGCTATGATCCGAGTAGCCGACTCTATCGCTGATCTCAGAGATGGCATACCGATCATCCGTCAGCATCTCCGCAGCCTTTTGTACCCGAATCTTATTCAAGTGCTCACTAAAGCCTTCCTTGTTATGGGTTGTAAAATAGCTTGATAAATACGACGGGTTAAAATGAAAATGCTGCCCCAGCCCAGTCAGACTCAGCGGTTCGGCATAATGCTGCTCGATGTATTCCAGCAGCATCTTCATATTGGAGCTGCCCTGCTGACCGGAGCGCTCTGCGATGCTTGCTTGCACTCTCTCCAAAAAGCCATGCAACAGCGCCAATGTCTGCTGTACATCCAACGCATCGTTAATATCGCGGAAATAGTCATACTTTTCCTGATCCAGCTGCCGTACATCATAATCCTGATTGCCCAGCAGCGTAATAATGTTGAAAATAATATTGCCAAGAAACGACTTCAATTCAAACGGCGTTGCCCGATAATTGCCCGCCAGCGTCTGCACATACTCCTGTAGAGATGCAAAGGCGCTATCAAACTGTTCACGTCGCAGCTCCTCGGTAAACTGCTTCAGATTGAATCCGCCCTTTACCTCCACTGGCTCCGGCAATTCATGCTCAATCATGAGCGCCTGATTGGGAAAATAAAACCGATATTCCAGCAGTCGCAGCAAATGCTGATACATCACTCCAATCTGCTGCGGCTGCTCAAAGTGTTCGCTGAGCGCCCACGCATGCTGCGCCGTCTCTATCTCTTCCTCATCATGAGATGCCAGTTGTCGCAGAAGTTGGATCAGTTCGTCATACTGTGCCGCATCCAGATTTAATAAAAAGACGACCATCTGCGGATCAGCAGCTACTGGACGAAAAGCCAGCGGCAGCCCACATTGTTCCAGACATTCTGCCATTCGAGTGCTAATGCCAGCAATCTGTTTGCTGCGCTGTTGGTTCAACGCATCGCCCGTACCGCCATGGATCAGCCGCGGCTGTACACCAACTAGATAACAGCGGTCATACGGAAACTGCGTAGTGAGCAGCTCCGGGTCATACTCAGCATCGAATCCAGCGATGAGCTTTTCCAGTACATGATCCACTGTAATTTGCTCGCCACCATTTTGCTCGTCGTATTGCAACGACGGAATGCGACGGGCGGTATTTTGCAGCACTTGTAGCAGTTCCTGCGTTTCTAGCTTGGGCTTGAGAATATAGTCTGCTACGCCGTTTTGGAAGGTCGAGCGCACATAGTTGAATTCCCCATAGCTACTCAATACGATGACCTCGATGGCAGGATAGTTCTGCTTCACGATGCGGGTGAATTCCTCGCCATCCATAATCGGCATCACAATATCGGTAATGACGATATGCGGACGCAGCTCATCCATCAGCTCCAACGCTTCACGTCCATTGGAAGCTTCGCCCACGATCTGGAATCCGTATTGTTCCCAGACGAGATAATGCTTAATTCCTTGCCGAACCAGCACCTCATCATCGACGATTAGTATTTTGCATAATTCTTTCATTAGGACACTCCCTATAAGACTGGATGTTACGCTAGATATGATTTGAACACGATGGTATATCTTCATTATATGGGATGGATCGCGAATATGGCGTTTTCCGAATTTATATTTGATAACGTTTTCATAAAAGAGCGATAAAGTTGTCTGATTTTGTCTTTTTATGCTATCACAAAACAGAGATTTACGGCACAAAATGTTTTGCATCAAGTACCATCGCTACACCATCATATGCTAAAAATACCACCTACACATTTCTCTGTGCGCAGGTGGTATTCTCTTCCTCAATTGCTTATTTGCTGCGATCCAGCGCCATGCGTGCAGCGAGTCCAGTCAATACGCCTGCCATCAGCCAGCGCTGCCATTTTAACCAGAGCGGACGCTTGGAGAACCATGCAGCGACAGCACTCGCAGTGAGTACGATCAACAGATTGATCATGCAGCTAATGGTGATCTGTATCAGTCCCAGCTCCATACTTTGCATCAGGATCGAACCGCGCGTTGGATCGATAAATTGTGGCAACAGCGAGATATACAGCACTGCTGCCTTCGGATTCAGCAAATTGGTCATAAAGCCCATCATGAACAGCTTGCGCGGCGAATCGACCGACAACTGCTGCGGTTCAAGTGGTGACGATTGTCCCGGCTTGAGCGACTTCCAAGCGAGCCAGAGCAGATAGCCTGCGCCTGCCCAGCGAATCAGCTCATACAGGAGCGGCACTGCGTGAAACAGCGCCGACAATCCTAGCATCGTCGCCGTAATATACACTGTAAATGCCAGCATAATACCCATTAACGAGATCACTCCTGCCATCCGTCCTTGTGTAATCGAACGCGATAACAGATAGATCATATTGGGTCCCGGCGCACACACCATACCGAGCGCCACCAGAGCAAAGCCGATCATCGTTGACATATCCAGCATGATTCATCCTCCTATACTATGTAGTTCATTACAGCAGCTTCTCCTATGCCCATATGTATTCTGTAAGTTCCCTTGGCTAAATATTCAATAGAATGGCTATAGGAGTATTACTTATACATGATATTGAATAATAATATCTCAAACGAAAAAAAGTCAACCTTGTTAGATGAGTAAATACAAACCTCATCGCAAAGTTGACTGCTAATTATAATACATAAATATTCATTTTATAGAATAATAATTATTACACATCTGGCTATAAAGAATCTTATTGAATCTATACATTCCTTTACGAAGTGCTTTCCATATCCTCATGAAAAACAACCTGTGCACGCCCTGAACGCTTCGCTTCATATAGTGCCAGATCGGCACAACGTAGCAGAGCATTGGCGGTTGTACCATCATTCGGATACATCGCTACGCCGACGGACGAGGCGGTACATACGTGCTGGTTATCCAGTTGCCATGGATTCTGCAAGACGTGACAGATGGTATCTGCCATCCAGCTAATCTGGCTGCGACTGCTCACCAATGGCAGCACGACGATAAATTCGTCGCCACCGATCCGGGCAATCGTGTCCATCGGACCTAGCTCGCCGGTAATCCGCTCTACCATCTGCGTCAGCAGGCAATCGCCTGCCTCATGACCGAAGGTATCGTTCACTTGCTTGAATCGGTCGATGTCCAGATACAGGATACCTAGCATCGTCTGATTTTGATGTGCCAGCTCAATATCCTGATGCAGCTGATTCATCAGATAACGGCGATTCGGTACACCGGTTAACGGATCAATATACGCAAGCGATTTGAGCTGCTGTACGTGCATTTTACGTTCTTCGATATTGCGCGCCACGGTCAGTAGATAATCGTCTTTGTGCTCCTGATGCACATAAGACATATTCATCTCAAACCAGATATAGTGACCATCTTTATGCCGATACCGGCATTCCGTCACCACATGCACTTTCTTTTCTGCAAGAATCTCGTTTAGCAGCTGGGCAAATGTAACAATATCATCGGGATGCACCAGTTGAAAACGCTCCGTGTGCATTAATTCCTCTGGCGTATAACCAAGCGCACGCCAAATCGACGGTGATACATACTGCACCGTACGATCCAATCCGAGAATGGTAATCACATCGGTCATATTTTCGGCAATCAGCTGGTAGCGTTCCTTTTTCTGCTGCAAAGCGATCTCGGCAAGCTTGCGGTCGGTGATATTGCGACTAACGATGATCAAACGATTCCGTTCATGAACATCGCAAAAGATCGGCGTTTTCATCACTTCCCATGTGCGCTCCTCTCCGTCATAGCCTACAAAGGACTTTTCCACAACTAGAGTGGAGCCTTTCTCCCATGCCTGCTCGTCAGTCAAGGCATTAAATTCAAAAACCGAACGCAGCTCCGGTCGCATCTCTGCCAATTCCAGATCGGTTTTATTTATATATTCGAACTCGTCCAGCTGATGCACCTCACGTACCATGCGGTTGCAAATCAGCCAGCGCCCTTCGCCGTCTTTCAATACAATCAGCTCCGGTATCATATCAAGCAACAAGCGCAGCTGCGCATCGTTCTCGAAGCCAACCAGAAGCTCATTGGAGAATTCCATAAGAATCCTCCTTTCCGCAAAATGATCCCACTCCGCCGTTCTACAAGCAGTATCGATCAGCTACCGCGGTTGGGAATGGTTAAGGAAACAAATAATATATATTATATCGGCGGCAATCCAAGCAGTTTATAGCGTACAAAGCCCCATTTTAGTAGGAAAAACAATAAATTTTTATAAAAACACGGTCGTGGCATTACGGGCAAATGGTATAATAAAGGGATACCACATAGCCTATGTATGCAGGAGAACATTTGATATGAATCAACCTTCCCATGAATCCGCGGCGGATTCCATCTTGGATCAATGGCGGCGCCAGATTGAACAGCAACTGGCTCCACTGGAGCAAGACATCCGCAACGTTACGTATACCGAGCAGGCGCTGGAGCAATGTCTTCGCGTCATGCCTGATCTAACCCCAGCTGCTGCGCAATTGTATCGGTTGCTGGTGGAATTAACCATATACAGTCGGGTGATGCAGCCGCTGCATCGCACAACCGGCTCGACTACATTATCACTGGGCTACCATACCCGAATGGCGGCAACGGAAGTGCAAGCCCGTTTGCAGCAATGGCTGTCCACTCCACTGGCTCCACTGGAACAGGCGGAGGAACGCGTTGTGCTGGGTGGGCTGCTCAAGGAATTACGGCATAACATGCTGTATGAAGTACGAGATACGCATGTGCTGCTGAGCTGCTATTACCAGCTTTGGCACGGCTGGCTGATGTCATTGCCACAGGCAGTGCCGCTGCTAGAACGTGAGCTGAAGCTGCTAGAACGCGCCTTTGCTCAAGCTGAGCAGCAAAAGGAGAATCGGCAAGCTCCGCGATTTGCTTACAACTCCGGGTTGCTCGCGCGCAGCTATATTCATTTTCTATCTCAAGACGATGAGCAGGCGCTGGAATGGATTCGGCAGGCGGCGGAGCGGCATGACTTTTACCCCGAACGGATGCCGGATCTGACCGGCGAACTGGCGGCAGACAAGCAGTGGGAACGACTGGCATGGTGGCTGGAACAACTGGTTCCCGTGCTGCGCCGACAATATTCCGACTTGCAGCATTACGGCGATGATTGGGAAATGGTAGTACAACAGCTGCCAGATCGCGAGCCGCAGATGTGGCAAGCGCTGGAACGCATGCTACCTCTCGGTGGACGCATTTATGAAGAACGCCTGATGGCATATGGCAAATACCGTCAGTGGATGGATTACCAATTATCTGCAGGCAAAGACCCTGCCAACTACAAAGTAACCGAGCTGAAGCCGCTGGAAATGAACGCACCGGAGCTGCTGCTGCCCTTTTACCATCAGGCGGTCGAGCGACATATGGCACACAAAAATCGCGACGGCTACAAAGCAGCAGTCAAGCTGCTCAAGCGTCTGTCCAAGCTGTATGCCAAGCTCAAGCAGGACGACATCTGGCAGGAATATATTGAGGAATTTGCCGCCAAGCATAGTCGTTTGCGCGCGTTACAGGAAGAATTACGGAAAGGGAAGCTGATTCCATGAGTCATCATTTACAACATATCCAAATCCGCGTCGGCATGAGCGAATATGGCGATGCGCTGATCTACGGCACCAAGGAATCGTACGGCTTCGTACCGGCGCTCTACCTTAAGCATCTGCTGTTTGCTTGGCATAAGCCTTCCTTTTACGGCACTCAGCTGCAAATGGAGCAAACGCCAGAGGTCGAGCTGATCGTCTTGCCTGCGGAGCAGGTTATTCCGTTCTTTGCAGAGGCACCGCTACTGCATCATGTGCAGTGGGATTGGGAAGGCGACGCAGATGCCCTGCGTCAGCTCGCTCCTGCGCTATTGAACTGCCTGAACGATAAAAAGTACCTGCCTTCACTCGGCGCTTATCGACGGGGCAAATTGCAATGGAAATGGGACCCAGAGTACCTACTCAAATCCGTATCCCGCACCAAGCGGCAGGAATTGCAGCGATTGCTGCAAACCGGCGTAGAGCCGGAACTGCTAGAAGGCTTGCAGGCATCCTTTTCCGCCAATGTGTCGGAGATGTATTACAACACCGAAGCCGAAGCTGCCGATCTGCGGCGCGAATATCCGCAGCTATTTGACCGCAACAATAGCACTGCTGGAATGGATGAAAATAGCTGGTTAGTGTCAATTGGCTGGAAAAGCGATTCCGCGCCTTTCCGTCCAGCCTTGCAGCTGGTGGAGCCGGAAGAGCATAATAACGGCTGGCAATTGCGATTGATTTTACAGGATAAAACGGACGAAACGCATCTGGTGCCTGTGCAATTGAGCATGAACGGGCAGGCAGATGGCGACTGGCCAACCGCGTGGCAGCAGCATGTACTGGATCGCTCGGCTGGCTGGCGGGAGCAATTGCGCGCCGTGCTGCCGATTCATCAATTTGGGACGGAACATGATATGATTGGGCGCAGTCTGAACAATGAGCAAGCATGGCGCTTTCTGTCACAGTACAGTAATCGGCTACTGCAATCGGGCTGGCTCGTACTGCTTCCTGCATGGTGGGAAGCCGCACGGCGCAAGCGTCCGAAGCTCAAAGCCAAAGTGAGCGAGGAAGAGGAAAAGCGTACTGGCAAGTCCTTTTTCGGCTTGGATGCGCTCATTGACTTCGACTGGCGGGTCGCTATCGGCGAAACCGAACTGACCGAAGATGAATTTCTTGAATTGGCGGAAAAGCAGGAACGACTTGCGCTGTTCCGTGGACAATGGATTGTACTCGATCCTGAACTGCTGGAGCAGATTCGCCGCGCGATGCAGGGTATTGACCGACGACGTGGATTGTCATTTCAGGATGTGCTGCAACTGCATCTGATGCGCCGCAGCAAGCAAAATGGCGAAGAAGAAGATGTCGTCGATGCAGAAGAGGAAGAATTCCAGCGTATTGAGATTGAAGTGGAATTGAATGAGCATTTGAATGGATTAATCAGCCAAATTAGCCAGCAGAACGATATGCCACTTATTCCGGTTCCTGCGGGACTGCATGCTCAGCTGCGACCGTACCAGCAGGAAGGCTTCTCATGGCTGAGCTTCCTGCGCCGCTTCGGGCTTGGCGCTTGTTTGGCGGACGATATGGGTCTCGGCAAAACAATTCAGCTGATCACTTATCTGCTGCATATCAAGGAAGATGCCGAAACCGAAGCTGAGCGATTGCATCAGATCGTGCTGCAAAGCATGGAACAAAACGATGCGCAGCAGCTACAGCATACGCAACTGGCAGCAGCCTTTTCCACCAGCCTTTCCGAACCAATCCAGCCTACGGCTGAACAGGACTCCGCGCTGCTGGTCAGTTCTTCGGTATCTAGCCCGACCTCGCTGGTGGTCTGTCCAACGTCTGTACTCGGCAACTGGCAAAAGGAAATCAGTCGCTTCGCGCCGTCTCTGCGCGTTGCGCTACACTATGGCAGCAAGCGACTGAGCGGCGACGCATTTCAGCAGTTGGTGGACGATCACGACGTCATTCTGACTTCATTTGCAACGGCTTCGCTGGATCAGGAGCTATTGCAGACGGTCACATGGGCAACGATCTGTCTGGATGAAGCGCAAAATATCAAAAATGCACAAACGCGCCAATCGCAAACGGTACGAAGTCTGCATGCCCTTCATCGGGTCGCTATGACGGGTACACCTATCGAAAATCGGCTTGCCGAGCTATGGTCGATTTACGACTTTATCACCCCCGGCTATCTGGGCAGTATGAAGGGATTTCAGGATCGGTTTGCGACCGCCATTGAAAAAGAGCATGACGAGGAGCGCACCCAGAATTTGCAACAGCTCGTCAAGCCATTCATGCTACGCCGGACGAAAAAAGACCCGAATATTCAGTTGAATTTGCCGGAAAAGAACGAGATGAAGACGTATATCAATCTCACCCCGGAGCAGGGCGTGATGTACGATCAGGCAGTCAATCAGCTGATGCAGCAGATGAACCAGTTGCAGGGAATGAAGCGCAAAGGCGCGATTCTGTCTGCACTGACTCAGCTCAAGCAAATCTGCGACCATCCAGCGCTCGTGCATACCGTATCGCCGCAGGAAGAGGGAGAAGAGGAAGAAACGGATTGGAGTATCGATGCGCTGATCAGTCGCTCTGCGAAGCTAGAACGGCTGGTGGAGATGGTACGCGAGCTGCGTGCCGAAGGCGAGAAGTGTCTGATTTTCACTCAATACATTGGTATGGGTCAGATCATTCAGAAGGTATTGAGCGAGGATATGAACGAGTCGGTGCTGTACTTAAACGGTAGCACGTCCAAAACAGCGCGTGACCGCATGATCGAGCAATTCCAAAGCCCGGGCGAGCCGAATATTTTTATCCTGTCGCTCAAGGCGGGCGGCGTTGGTCTGAATCTGACCGCTGCCAATCATGTTTTCCATGTGGATCGCTGGTGGAATCCGGCGGTGGAGAATCAGGCGACCGACCGCGCATATCGGATGGGTCAGCAGCGGGATGTGCAGGTGCATAAGTTTATCTCGCTAGGCACGCTGGAGGAGCGGATTGATGAGATGCTGGAGAGTAAGCAGCAGCTAAGCAATAATATTATCTCCACCTCGGAAGGGTGGATTACGGAATTGTCCAACGATGAGCTGCAAAGTTTGTTTAGCTTGCGGCGCGAGTGGGTGGACGTGTAAGAGTGGGGAAATGGGCAGTGGTGGTTGGGTGAGGGTCCGCTGCGGGAAGGGATAAGGGGACGGGACTCCGGTGGAGGTACGAGAATCTACGAATTGAGAGTATAGGTAGATTCCCGCCCCTCCAAAGAAGTAAGATATTTTGCTTTCGCAAAAATCACTCTTGATTGAACCCCGTGTTTGAATATCGCAAACACTGTAAGTCGTCCTTTTCCCCTATTCCCTCCGCTCCGTGCTCACCGCAACACCAACGCCATTTGCAACTCTTCACGGGGAGGAGCAGAGGGAATAGAAGGTGGTAGAGAGTGGGTTATGTAGAAGAAAGAGAACGACAGCAGATATCTGGTGTCGTTCTCTTTTGTTTTTTAATGATTGGGCTTGTGGTTGTAGTTTGTGCTTTGTAGTTATGCTTCTTGACTTGTTTACTCTGGGTTTGGCCAATGTAGTTCTGCCATTACGCCGAAGTGGTCGGAGACGACTGCGCCGTTTTGACCGTCTAGGGCTACTTGTGAGCGATGTACGGGAATGGGACGGTTGCTGTAAATGTAGTCGATGCGTAGAGGTTGGGTGTTGCCTTCCCAGCCGCCAATGGATTTGACTACGGTATGACCGCCGTCTTTTTCTTGGGCGAGGGTGTACGTATCGTGCCAGATTTGCTTCATCATGTAATCGTAGCCTTCGCCGCGAATCTCGGCTACGTTGTTGAAGTCACCGAGGAAAAAGAGTTGTTGATCCAGACAGGGTGCTAGCAATTCTTCTGCGCGATCCCATTGTGGGCGGAATGGTTCGACTTCATCGTTCCACCATCCGAAATGTCCATTTGCCAGCCACATTGGCTGCCCTTCATATTCGGTATGAACCGCCAATACTTTGCGTGTTTTGTAATTGTCATAGATGCGCTGGGTGGAGACGTAACCGAAGACTGCCTCGGTTAGCGGTGTGCGGGACAGAATCGCCAATCCTTCATCCAGTCGTCCTTTGGACGCGGAATGTACCGGAATCCATGTCCAATAATAGTCCGCCTGAATATGCGACACCAGCACATGCGCATAGTTATCCTGACGGATGATTCCTTCTGAGTCGAATTCTACATAATGACGCAGCTGGTCATCCGTCAACGGCTGCTCTGCCGCCGACTGGTTGACCTCCTGCATCGCGACCAGATCGAATTGATGCTGATCGATAAAAGACGCCAATTCGCGAATTTTGTCCAATTGATTCTCCTCATGCCAGCCATGCACATTCAAGGTTAACAGTTTCATGATTCTCTCCACCTGCTCTTTCTATATTGAGTTGCCACTGCAACTTTGCTATCTTCCATCATACCATACTCCTTTTTCCCCATAGGGAGTGCAGCATCGGTTGCATCTACAGTCCACATCAAAAAACCGCTGTCAGCGTGCAGCGGTTGATTCGCGGACAATGAGCTGTGGGCGAATGCAAATGCCCTGTACAGGTTGCTCCGGTTGATTCATTTTGTTCAGTAGTAGCTCCACTGCCGTGCGTGCCATCTCGTCTGCGGGTTGTCGCACCGTGGTCAGCAGCGGACGCAGCTGGGAGGAGATATTCTGATCGTCGTAACCGATAATCGAGAGATCGTGCGGAATACGAATACCGCCATTCATCAGGGAATTGATCAATCCAATCGCAATATAGTCATTTCCGGCGAATACGGCTTCTGGCAATGTCCCCTCCTGCAACCAGCGCTGCCCGGTTTCATATCCAAACGCAACGGTATACGTTCCCTGCTCTACCAGCGGCTCCACTCCAGCTTCCTTCAATGCCTGCGTAAATCCACTGCGCCGCTCGCGTGTGCTCAAAAATAATTCATCTCCACACAAATGTACAATCCGGCGATGCCCCAGCTCCAGCAAATGCCGTCCAGCGATATATCCGCCGTGCGCATTGTCGATGGAGATCGCTTCTGCGCTATGCTGCGGCAGCTGATTGTCGATAATCACATACGGAATATCCCGCTTGGCTAGCTCATCCGCTAGTTCTTTTTCCTCGACTGGCGACAGCAGAATCATGCCATCCAAACGATCCTCCTGCATCATATAATGCTCGCCATGCTCGCTAAGCCCCGTCGATACCGAAATTGCCAGATAATATCCCTGCATCGCGAGTAGATCGTTAATCTCCTTGGCAACCGTATCGAAAAAGGAATCATGTAATGTCGTCAAAATCAATCCAATCGTGCCTGTCCGCCCGCGTGCTAATGAGCGTGCGGCAGCGCTAGGTCGGTAATCCAGCTCACGAATTGCTTCCAGCACCTTGAGTCGGTTTTTCTCCCGCACCGTTCCTGCCCCATTTAACACACGGGATACTGTTACGACGGATAATCCCGCCCGTTTGGCTACGTCAAAAATACTCGGTTTCATAGTCATATACGCTCCTATTGCTAAGGATACAGGCTGAATCATTCCTTTATCGTTGATGAAGATCGAAATACATACGGAAATATACAGTATCCTCCCAAGCATATGGTCAGATACACTAGCTCCATTCATCATCTTCATATGCTGATGTATCGCTCAATTGGAATTTCGTATCTCCCATCGATCCATATGTTATATGTAAGACACAGCCGTTAATGCCGATATGCCATGCCTGTAATCGTACTTAGTATACAGGAATAATGGTAAACTTTACCACTCCACCTTCTTATTTATTGCTACTATCAAGTGAGCGATAGCAGCAATGCTCGATACTGTTCCTGCTGCTGCTCATTTAGCGGCTCCTGCCAGTGCTCCAGCTCAGCGAGGAGATCAGCTACTGTTATAGCTTCTCGGCTCCATCCGTTCAAGCGAGCCGCCAGCGTCGATTGCAGAGCCTGTTCACGATTGGTAAATAAGGAATCCAGCGCTGCCAGCACCTCCGGCTTACGCTGTAAATAATATTTTTGATGCCGTTCTTCGGCAAGATAAAAGGTACTACATGGCTGAATTTCTGTATATGCGCGTGATTCATGTTCGGCTTGTAGACGCTGGATGATGTTCCGTTGATCTTCATGTTCGTAGAGGAGAATCGACCGATATTGGCGGCTATCCTTGTACGTGTTAATGACTTCTGGACGATGATGTTCCCAGAACAAGGTGAGCAATGTTTCGAGTGGCAACACATCAGGGTTATATTCCAGCCGAATGGTTTCCGAATGATCGCCCATCTGCCGATACACCGGCTGCTCTGTCGTTCCACCCGCATATCCAGTAGATGTATGCACTACGCCTTTCAATGCGCCCAGCCATGATTCTGGACCCCAGAAGCAGCCCAGTCCGAGTGTGATGCGTTGTATGGAGATGTCGTCCTTCGGATTGCTCTGTGCATCATAGTTCATGTTGTATTCCCCCTACTTTTCGGCTCGTTATGCTGGATTGTCACTTGCCACTGCTGTTTGGCTGAGATCATTTCCATCCAGTCGCTATCTACGTAGTATCTATCTGCTCTCTCTTGTATATAAAGAAAAATCCTGCCCGCCTAAACGGCAGCGACAGGACTCGGACTCATATTCGTATTCGTATTCGTATTCGTATTCGTATTCGTATTCGTATTCGTATTCGTATTCGTATTCGTATTCAGAAATTGTACATTCCTTCTATAAAATCGGCAATAGTAATCAGCTTACAGGTTCACTTGTAGTACCTTATCCTGTCCCGCTGTAACACTGCCCGTATATTCCTCTACGCTTTTCACCGTGTCCTGTCCGTCCGGTATGATGATCGGTGTGATGACCGGATAGCCCGCCGCCTGAATATGTGCAATATCAAATTCCAGCAGCAATTGTCCCTGTTTTACCTTGTCGCCAGTAGCCACGTGAGCGGTAAAGCCTTCTCCCTTGAGCGAAACGGTATCTACCCCGACATGGATCAGCACCTGCACACCGGAGCTATGCTCCACTAATAGAGCGTGACGAGTTTTGAATAGTTGGGCGATTTTACCGTCGAAGGGGGCATGGACTTTACCTTCCTTCGGTTCAATCGCAATGCCTTGTCCCATCAGCTTCTCGGCAAATGCTGGATCAGGTACTTGAGATAGATCCACCGCCTGACCAGTGATCGGCGATAGTGCTTCAATGGGTTGCGTCTTTCCTTTTTTGAAAAATGACAGCATGGTTGGTTCCTCCTTATGATGACGGCGAGCAGACAGTGATCTGGTTGCAGGAGCATAGGTGGTCTGCGATTTCATCATTCTCTATATTATGATTCCGCCGGATTTTGGCTTCTATGATACGTGCCGTTCCAAGCGATTGTCAAATTCAGTGACTTTTTACCAAAACCGAAAAAACTCATTATAGCCTTGTTTATTGTTTAGAAAAAGAACGATTGCTTCGAAGGCTTTTAGATGCTTTTATCCAATGATTATGTCTACAAAAGCCCATTATATACTCATTTGCAGCATGATACTGTAGATTTGAACTTAAAATACGGTATTTCGGAAAGTATGGCGTCTGCTTATCATTATGTTTTCAAACATGCTTCTCTGTTCATCAATAAGTTAATTTCATTTTGAAAAAAAGATGATATACTAGAAGTATACAGAAAGGACGGATGGGTATGAAAACTTCAAGTTCCCAGCAGACGCGAGTATCGGAGCGTTTGCGCATGCTGGTGGAGCTGTTTGTGGTCTTTTTCAAAATTGGACCGGCGACGTTTGGCGGAGGGTATGCGATGATTCCGATGATCGAGCGCGAGGTGGTCGAGCGGCGGCGCTGGATACCGCAGGAGGAAATGAACAATCTGTTATCGGTCGCTGGTTCCGCACCGGGCGGTGTAGGCGTGAATGCGTCGGCGTTTGTCGGCTACCGGATGGCGGGGATTGGCGGGGCGATTGCGGCGACACTTGGGATTACGCTGCCGACGTTTTTGATCGTGTTTGGATTGAGTCTGTTTTATTCATTCTTCCAAAATGAGCCAAAAGTACAGGCGGCGTTTCAAGGGATCAAGGGCGCAGTGATCGGGCTGATTGCTGTCGCTGCGTATCGGATGGGCAGAAATTCACTATTCGACTGGACGACAATCGCTGTATCGGCTGGTTCGCTCATGATTCTGCTACTCACAGGGCTTAATCCGGTCTTTCTCATCCTTGCCGGATTGATTATTGGACTGGTTATCATCCGTATTAAAATGGCACTCGGCTTGCAGGCGCGTACCGAAAAACAGCGTCATGCGACATCAGCGTCTCAAGCGTATATCGAATATTATATTTAAGAAGGTGTACCCATGCTGTTATGGCAGCTATTTTTATCTTTTTTGAAAATTGGGTTTGTTTCGTTCGGTGGCGGTTATGCGGTAATCCCGCTCATTCAGCATGATGCGGAGCAATTCGGCTGGATGAGCGCGGATACGTTTCGCCAAACCATATCCATCGCAGGCATGGCGCCCGGTTCGATCGCAACCAATAGTGCGACGCTGATCGGTTATGATGTGGCGGGGATAGCTGGTGCGTTTGCTGCGACAACAGGGATTGTATTGCCGTCGCTGGTGCTGGTTATTACGCTCGCAGGATTGTTTTACCGACTCGGTAGCAGCCCTATGGTGAAGTCATCCTTTTACGGATTGCGTCCGATTGTGACTGGGTTGATCGTGTATGCTGCCATTCACTTCGGATTGGGCAACGGCTGGGATGCACTGCTGCAATGGAAAACATGGCTGACACTGCTGATTGGAGCAGGCGTATTTGTGGCAATCGTCAAATACAAGGCACATCCGCTACTGGTCATCCTTGGCTCGGCAGTGATGGGCATCGTATTGTTTTAATATCCATATAATAGGTATTCCGTATGCTCAAATCAAAGAGGCATAGCACAGCGAAAATGACTGCGGCTATGCCTCTTTGGTATACCATGCGACGGATCTTTGCTTCTTTGCTTATACCGTGACTACAAGTGGATATATTACAGCTTGGATTGCTCCTGCAATAGCATAATTGCTTCCAGCAGCACATTCACACCCTGCGCGCATTCTTCATAGGAGGTGAATTCTTTCTCACAATGGCTTTTACCTTTGACACTCGGCACAAATACCATCGCCGACGGCAGAAAGTCCGCTACAAACTGCGCATCATGCCCAGCGCCGCTTGCCATAGTTTTGTGCGAGTAGCCGAGCGTCTGCACCGCCTGCTGCAAGGTAGCACAAATGTGTTGATCAAACCAAACCGTATTCCGATTCCATAGTCGAGTCGCTGTCACCTCACACCCACCCTGCTGCTCCGGCAATGCGTGAATGATCTCCTCCACCTGCCGCACGATCTGTTCATCCTTATGCCGCGCTTCCAGTGTGAAGACGACACGATTCGGAATCACAGTATGAATATTCGGATACACATTGGCGCGTCCCATCGTGTACACCAGATCGTAGTCCAGCGTTTCCAACTGCTCACGCAATAGCATCACCAGATCATTGGCTGCAAAAAAAGCATCCCGCCGCATATCCATCGGAGTCGTTCCGGCATGATCCGATTCGCCAGTCACTTCAATCTCGTAACAGACCATCCCGACCACACAATCCACTAGACCAATACTCACATTCTCGCGCTCCAGCACCGGTCCCTGCTCGATATGCAGCTCCAAATATGCCGTCGCTTCCTTGATCCGGTTGGCAACATCGCCAGCATATCCGCTCTGCTCCAGCGCTTCGCGAAAGCTGATACCATCTGGATCAGTTTTGTTCAGCATCGTTTCCTTATCAAAGCGTCCTGCTAGTACGCCGGAAGCCATCATCGATGGCTCAAAGCGCGCGCCCTCTTCATTCGTAAAATTCATAACGGTGATGGGAATACGCGGCTGAATGCCGTAATCCTTGAGTGTGCGTACAATCTCTAGCCCTGCTAGTACGCCGAGGATACCATCAAAACGCCCGCCCTTTTTGACGGTATCCATATGGGAGCCGATCACAATCGGCGGCGCCTGCTCCGTACCTTCCAGTGTCGCGTACATACAGCCCATATCGTCCACAGTCATCTGCATATCCAACTCCTCACAGCACTGTCGAAAATACTGCCGTACTGCAATATCCTGTTCGCCCAGCGCCAGTCGTGTGACTCCATTCTGCTCGGTACGTCCATAGTCCGCAAATCGTTCGATTGTCTGCTCCAGTCGCTGCACATTGACCAACCATTGTTGCTGCTGCTTCATCTGTATCACTCCACTCTTCAGATTTGGGATGCCGAAACGCAAGGTCCCGCCGATTTCCATATCTTCTATACTAAAGCAATGGTTGTGAATGTCATTTGACAAAATGTAATATTTCCTGCACAAACCTTTTGAAATCAGGTGAAAAATCGCGCCAGCTGTGCTATTCTAAAATATTAGTAGTGTGTAAAATCCGGTTTCGTCGGTAAGATTGCCATTTTCGGCAGCCGACATGCTCCAAACGGGCAACCGGGTCACGGAATATCCATAAAAGAATGATGCAATCTACGCGCCGCGGCTGAAGCTTTTCTTACAGTGGCGGCTTACCGTCCGGGTTCACTCGACTCGGATCGGACAGAGGCATAACCGGCTTACTTACGGATACGACAGTGCAAGCTGAGGAACGAACCGCTGCTAAGGCAACTCGTGATACGCTTGCTGCACCGTACCGCACTATATTGTGTTTTTATTCCAGGGAGGTTTATTTTAACGCCATGCTCATTATTGGTATTGCCGGTGGCACCGGTTCAGGCAAGACAACAGTCGCACGCTCGGTCATTGAACGTTTGAGTGCAGGCAAGGAAGTTACGTTTATTTCGCAGGACAATTACTACAAGGATCATACGCATCTGAATCTGGAAGAACGCGCGCTGATCAACTATGATCACCCGTTTGCCTTTGATAATGAGCTGCTGATCCAGCATCTTGGCGAGCTGAAGCAAGGTCAAGTGGCACATGCGCCAGTGTACGATTTTACTATGCACGCGCGCTTTACAGATCAAACGCTGGAACTACAGCCGAACAATATCGTGATTATCGAAGGGCTGCATGTGCTGTCCGACGAGAAGCTGCGTGAACAGCTGGACATCAAGGTGTTCGTGGATACAGACCCGGATGTACGCATCCTGCGCCGTGTACTGCGTGACATCGAGGAACGCGGACGCAGCATTCAGTCGATTCACCAGCAGTATCTGACCACAGTGAAGCCGATGCACGAAGCTTTTATCGAGCCTTCCAAAAAATATGCAGACCTGATCATTCCTGAAGGTGGGCATAACGAAGTCGGTATTCAACTGCTGTCGATCCTGACAGAAAAATACCTGTCCGGTGAAGAATGGACAGGTGCAAAACGCACCGACTAAGCAGCTGTACGTGATCTGAACATGACCACGCCGAAGTCGACTATCAGCAGTGATGGAATATTTGGAGCGTAGCGTTAGCGAACAGAGTAACGACATAGTACAGGCTGATGAGATAGATGAATCATTTCTCGCATATATAGGCAGGCTCTGATGGAGCCTGCTTTTTGTTTGCCTGTCAGGATTCGTTTTGCTATTTCCCAGATGCTCCGCTACAATTTGGATATTGTCTGTCATGTCTGAAATGGCAGACCGGTTTGCTTGAGGAATAAAGGAGGACGTTTCATTGGACAGGAAAATTGTCGCCATCGACATGGATGATACGCTGTGTCATCTACTGCCGCGGGCGATTCACTATCATAATGCGCTATACCCTGATCTACTGCTCACTATGGAGCAGATTGTGAATTTTGATATGAGCCGAATCTGGCATCATGAATGCTCGGAGGAGATCTTTTTCGGTCGACCGGGATTGTACGAGGAATTGGAGATTTTCGATGAATATACGATTGCTGAAGTGGAGAAGATCCATGCCAAGCATGATCTGATTATCGTGACTGCCGCCCGCCCATCGTCAGTGCCAGAAAAGTGGCGCTGGTTGCAGCAGCACTTGCCGTTTATTACGTATGACAATTTCTTCGTCGCCAAACGCAAATACCTGTTGGAATTCGATCTACTGATCGACGATGGTCCGCATAATCTGCTCGCTGCGCGTGACGTTGGCAAAAAGACGATTGGCATTCCGCGTCCGTGGAATCAGCCCATTCAATCAGAATTTGTGATGAAGGATTCGTGGCAGGGCATGAGCGAGCTGGTGGATGAGATCTTGAACAGCAACTGATTGCAGTGTCATCGGTTCAACGCTTCCAGACTTGTAGATCAGGAAGTAGATCGTATACGGTAGAAGTATAAACAAACAAAAGCCGCTATCCTCGGAGAGGAACAGCGGCTGTTTACTTTGGATCAACCAACTACTATGTGCATCGTATACTACGGTTTACATGACCGCTTGCGGATGCTTATTGAAACTGTGCTGTGAAATATTTGTACAGCACCTGTGTACCCTTTTCATCATAGCCTTGCTGGGATAGCTGCTGATATACCGATTCTGCCAGCGCCAATCCTGGCGTATCCAAGCCCATTTCTTTTGCCGAGTTCAGTGCAATGCCCATATCCTTAATAAAATGCTTCACATAAAAGCCCGGCTCAAAATCGCCTTGGATCATGCGCGGACCGAGGTTGCTAAGTGACCAGCTGCCTGCTGCGCCAGTAGCGATGCTTTTTAATACCGTTTCAGCATCCAGACCCGCAAATTTGGCATATGCCAGTGCTTCACATACGCCGAGCATATTGGAGGCGATGGCGATCTGGTTACACATTTTCGTATGCTGACCCGCACCTGGACCACCTTGTAGCACGATGTTAGTCCCCATCGTTTCTAGTAATGGCTGAATAGCGGCAAAGGATTCTTGTTCGCCACCGACCATGATCGACAGACGGGCTTCACGTGCGCCCACATCTCCGCCTGATACCGGAGCGTCAAAGGCGTGAATGCCCTTATCCTTTGCCAGTTCAGCAATGCGCTGTGCGAGCTGTGGACTGGAAGTGGTCATATCAATCACATACGAACCGGATGCGGCACGATTCAGAATACCGTCTTCTCCTAGATAAATATCTTCGACATCCTGCGGATAGCCAACCATCGTGATGATGACATTGCTTGCGGATGCCAGCTTGCCTGGCGATTCATGCCAAGTTGCGCCTTCATCCACCAGTTCCTGCGCGGAGGATGCTGTGCGTGTATACACATGCAGCGGATAGCCCGCCTTCTTGAGATGACGTGCCATGCTTTTGCCCATCACACCAATACCGATAAAACCTACTGCTGTTTCTGCCGGATTCATTGCCACTGTAATTGCCCCCTCAATTGGTTTTACATTGCCGATTGTGTTCACTGATCGATGATCAGTTCCAGTATGTCGCTGTCCATTATACCATTTTCACTGAGCATCATAGACCGAACAACGATACAGATACAGATACAGATACAGATACAGATCATACCGCATGCAGATCAGATAAGAATCACCTTACCATCATTGGTAAGCACCAATGGTGACGCTGGATGATGGTGCGTAAATTTTGCCGTCGCGGTCGAAGGCGCCTTTGAGGATATCGTTCCAGATTCCACTTTGACGTGCTGGTGAAGTAGATTGCAGATGAAAATTCGCTTTGACCGGATCGACCAATTGCGGCGCTGTCTGCATAGAATGGGCATCCTGCTTACTCCCTTTTTGATACGATGCCAACCCTTCATACGTATGCTCCTGCCAGCTCCAATACGCGGTATCGGCATTGCCGCTCAAGGCGTAGAGATTGTAATCCACTTTGTTGTTGGTGGATGGATAATCGTTGCGAATCAGCACGCCGGATGCGGACGATACCATAATGTTATTGAGTACTGTATTGCCAGACGTGCCATACTGAATCAATAGCTGTCCAGCTCCGTCGCCGCTCTCATTGGATAGGGTATCATTGCCATACAGCGTGTTGTTAATCATGACCGAGCCAGTTGTCGTACCGCGATCCTCGTCATACCCGCCAAATGCGATGCCCGTATATCGATTCTGGTATACGACATTGCTGCGTACGGTGATCCCCTGCGTCACTTTCCCTTTATGCTCCGATGCCAGCTCAATACCAATGTCGTTCCCATAGCTGGTATTACGCTCAATGACAATGTGTTTGCCACCGTCCACATAGATGCCACCTGCGCAATTGCAGTTGTTAGGCAGCTTTTTGCCATAGGAGGGGTTCTGGTTAGCTGAGATGTTGTAGACGGTATTGCCGGTGATGCGACCATTGCGTGCGGTATCGTATTTGTCGTCCGGTGATGTACCTTCATAGCCGATCACATCGATCCCGATATTGTCGCTGTCATGCACACTATTCCCAGAAACATTAAATCGCTCCACATTGCCGTTGATCACCATTGCTTCGCTAGAACCAAGCACCAGATTGTACAGCTCATTGCCGCTAATATTCAACTGCTGAATAGACGCAGGTGCTGCTGTGCCGTATACAGCGATGCCATGCGCATCCCGCCCTGCCAAATCATTACCTGTCGGTGTAGCCGTATTGCGGATATTGTATACATTATTGTTGAGCAGACTGATCTGTTTCCCAGCGCCATGCACATAGATGCCGACCGGGACCTGATCACGTTGAGTCGTCGTGTAGTTACGCACGGATATCCCTTCGATAGTAATATAGCTGGCATTGTTCAGCTCGATCAATCCCTGTATACCGTCCACTTTCAGACCTGTTCCATCCAGAATAGGATGCTCGTTTGTATAATTTTTAAATATTATATTGCCCGCACTCGCCGAACCGGAGCGCGTAATATACAGTCGTTCGCGATAAGTGCCAGAGCGAATATAGACGGTGCTGCCAGCTTCGGCATGATCGGCAGCGTATTGCAGCGTGCGCCACGGCGATTGCAATGTGCCATTACCAGTATCCTTACCTGTAGGCGCGACATAATGAGTAGCCGATGCTGCATAGGCTTGCTCCGATACTCTGGATTGCAGCATCCATGCAGTCAGCAGTAATAGTCCCGCTATAATGGCTATAGTTATCCATGTAGTTCTCCGTTGTATTCTCGTGTTGCGCATGAATAGGTAACCCCTTCCTTGATGAAATAGACAAAATAATGAATATAGCTGTATTCCTATGGATGGCTGAGGATCGAAAGCTGCTATAGATATAGGATTGTACGCAGTTTCTGTTATTATGATTGTAACGGCATCTAGGGAATTTACATACTCTTTTTAAAGGGGCTTGGCAAACTCGTAGAATGCGGGTACAGGTATTGTTGATTTTATTTTCATGAGGAAAGGCAGTGAATAGTATGCTTTCCATTTTGGCAGGCATTATGGTCGCGCTTGTGGCAATTGAGCATTTGTATATTTTGGTGATGGAGATGTTTTTGTGGACCACGCCGCGCGTGATGAAGACGTTTGGCACAACGCCGGAGCTGGCACAATCCACCTCGTCGATGGCGGCAAATCAAGGGCTGTACAACGGTTTTCTTGCGGCAGGCTTGATCTGGTCGTTGCTACATCCAAATGCTGACGTTGCGCATCAGCTGGCGATCTTTTTCCTAGTCTGTGTTATTGTGGCGGCGCTGTACGGCGGGCTGAGTGTAAAACGCTCCATTCTGTTGATGCAGGGATTGCCAGCAGTGATCGCCCTGCTTCTCGTGCTGGTCAGCTGATGGCTGATGGCTGATGGCTGATGGCTGATGGCTGATGGCTGATGGCTGATGGCTGATGGCTGATGGCTGATGGCTCAAGTATGGTAAGGGGTAAGGCGATACAATCAACTATATTTTATGATCAATCGGAGATAGGGAGAACGCTCACATGCGAAGCTGCCCTACTCCGATTGTTTTTGTTTTACGCCCATCCGAATCTTTAAGATGACCAGCTTGTGCGCGCTCCCCTATCCGCTTCGTGCGATAGTTATTTTTTATCCCGTTTGCGCTCTGATCATTTTTCCTTATCCAGCCTCCCTGCTCACTGATCCGATGGTATAATCCTGTTATTCCTCTTCTACACAGTGATCACACCTTACAACCCTCTACCCTATTTTCCAAAGCAATTATCGATTGATTCATGGATTTTCTATGTAGATTATCTGACTTCATTGGAAAATAAAGTTTATCATCTGCTCATTCCTATACACTATTCGTTTACTTTCTATAGAATTATGTTAATTTAACTGTCGATAGATGACAGAAGTTATGCTAGAATTTAAAAACAACAAAATACCCACTCTGTTTCATCTCATTTGATGGAATGTCGTTGCAGCTCTTGTCAAACGTTGAAGTTGTTGCCGGACGTCTGGATTCCGTGACCTCGAACTTTTCGTAAAAGACATGTATAGGGAGGCGGTCAGCATGACATTCTTGGACAAATTAATGGCCTACCGGGATCAGGAGCATGATCTCCACTGGGAGGGCACATTTCTCGACTACCTCAGACTGGTGAAGGAGCATCCGCATATTGCTGGTACGGCGCATGAACGCGTCTATCGGATGATCGAACATGCAGGCATCACTGAGCTGGGGGACGGACGGCGAGAATATCAATTTTTTAGCGGTACGCTGTTTGGGTTGGAGGATGCGATTCAATTGCTGGTGGAAGAATATTTTCGCCCAGCAGCACAGCGGCTGGATGTACGTAAACGGCTACTGTTACTAATGGGACCCGTCAGTGGTGGTAAATCGACACTCGTTACCCTACTCAAAAACGGTCTGGAACAATTCACTCGAACTCCAGAAGGTGCGGTCTATGCGATACAGGGTTGCCCGATGCAGGAGGAACCGCTTCATCTCATTCCGCGCGAATTGCGCAAGGAATTTGGCAACGAATATGGTGTGCATATCGAAGGCGATCTTTGCCCGGTATGTCGCATGAAGCTGGAACACGAATATGGCGGACGCATCGAGGAAATGCCTGTCGAACGAGTACTCTTTTCCGAAAGCGGACGCCGTGGAATCGGCACCTTCGCCCCATCTGATCCCAAATCACAGGATATTGCCGACCTAACAGGCAGTATCGACTTCTCCACCATCACCCAATACGGTTCCGAATCCGATCCGCGCGCCTACCGTTTTGACGGTGAGCTGAACAAGGCGAATCGCGGTCTGATGGAATTCCAAGAAATTCTGAAATGTGATGAGAAATTTCTCTGGAATCTATTGTCGTTGACTCAGGAAGGCAATTTCAAAGCGGGACGCTTCGCCCTCATATCCGCCGACGAATTAATCATCGCCCACACCAACGAAACGGAATATCGCACCTTCATCTCCAATAAAAAGAACGAAGCCCTCCATTCTCGCATGATCGTCATGCGTGTTCCCTACAATCTCAAAGTTACGCAAGAAGAACGCATTTACCAGAAGCTCGTTGACGCTTCCGGCTTGAATCATCAGGTTCACCTCGCCCCTGGCGCTCTCGGTACCGCTTCGATCTTCACTGTACTTTCGCGTCTCAAGGAACCAAAAAAGCCCGGCATTGATCACATCAAAAAAATGGCACTCTACGACGGCACACAGGTCGATGGTATCAAATCCGGCGAGGTCGAGGAGCTACACCGCGAACATCAGGACGAAGGCATGTCTGGCGTCGATCCACGCTATGTGATCAATCGTATCTCCAGCGCCTTGATCAAGGGCAACAAGCCGTGTATTAACGCACTGGATGTACTGCGTTCACTCAAGGAAGGGCTGGATCATCATCCGTCGATTACAAAGGACGAGCGCGAGCGTCTGCTCAATCTGATCACCACCGCCCGCCGTGAATACGACCATCGCGCCAAAACGGAAGTGCAGCGCGCGTTTGTCTATTCCTTTGAAGAATCAGCACATACGATGCTGAACAATTATCTCGACAATGTAGAAGCGTATTGCAGCGGTCACAAAATGCCCGATCCCATCACCAGTGAGGAGCATGATCCCGATGAGAAGCTGATGCGCTCCATCGAAGAACAGATTGGCATTACAGAGAATCAGAAACGAGCGTTCCGCGAAGAAATTTTGATCAAAATCTCCTCCTTCGCCCGTCGTGGTCGCAAATTTGAATACACCTCCCATGAACCACTCAAAGATGCGATTGAGAAAAAGTTGTTCACCGACCTCAAGGACGTGATCAAAATTACAACCTCGTCTATGAATCCTGACGAAACGCAGGTAAAACGTATGAATGAAGTGTCTCGCCGTCTGATCGAACATCATGGCTACTGTGCAGTATGCGCCAACGATCTGATGAAATACGTCGGCAGTCTGCTTAACCGGTAAGCCGAAAGGAAGGGAACGAACATGGATAATCGTCTGTTCGTGCTGTCGCAAGATGACTGGTCCCTTCACCGTAAAGGCGAAATGGATCAGGAACGACATAAACGCAAGGTAAAAGAAGCAATTCGCCAAAACCTTGCCGATCTGGTGAGTGAGGAATCGATCATCATGCCACAGGGCGATAAAATGGTCAAAGTGCCTATTCGCAGTCTAGATGAGCCGCGCTTTCGCTATAATTACAACGATGAACCGCAGGTTGGGCAGGGGCAAGGCGGTACGCAGGTAGGCGATGTAGTCGGGCAAGCTGATCCCAACGGTCAACCCGGAGCACCCGGCAGTGGTCCGGGGCAAGGTGGACGCGAAGCGGGCGACCAGCCGGGCGTCGATTATTACGAAGCTGAGCTGTCGATCGACGAGCTGGCAGAGCTAGTATTTGAAGACTTGAAGCTGCCGCGATTGAAGCCCAAGGCAGCGCAGGAGATGATGGTCGATGACATTCGATTCGACGATGTGCGCAAGCAAGGCATGGTGTCCAATATCGACAAGCGCCGTACTCTATTCGAAGCGATCAAACGGCAGGCGCTAAACGGCGGGCTTGCAGGCGTACCGGGTTCAACTGCCATTCCTTCTAGCAGCGGCATATCCATTGGCAGCCCTAGTGCGGATACAGCTCCCACGCCTGTACTTGGTCCGATTATCGGCGATGATGTGCGCTACAAAACATGGGAAGACATCCATAAGCCGCAATCGTCTGCGGTGGTACTGGCAATGATGGATACGTCCGGCTCGATGGGAACATTTGAAAAGTATGTCGCCCGCAGCTTCTTTTTCTGGATGGTGCGCTTTTTACGTACAAAGTACGAACATGTGAATATCCGCTTTCTAGCGCATTCTACAGAGGCTAAGGAAGTAGACGAGGAGTCCTTTTTCCACAAAGGCGAAAGCGGCGGCACCAAATGCTCATCCGTGTATGAGCTAGCGCTCAAGCTGATTCACGATGAGTATCCGCCTGATCTGTTCAATACGTATGCTTTTCACTTTTCCGATGGTGATAATCTGAGTAGCGACAATCCGCAGACGATTCAATGCGCTCGGCAGCTACTAGAGCAGGTGAATATGCTGGGCTATGGCGAGATTCGTCAGCGCGGGTATGGTAGCTATGGCAGTCGGCAGCTGTGGGATTCGCTAGGCAAGCTAGATTCGCCCGCCTTTGTACAGGCATTGCTGCAAGACAAGGACGATGTATTCAACACGCTAAAAGCCTTTTTCGGTGATGAGATCGCCAGTTGATTCACGATCCTACAGGAAAGGAGTGGCACAGATGATTATGGAGAGCGAGATTCAACAGCTGGAGCAGTCGGTGGAGCAGCTGACACAATCAGCGCTATCGCATGGACTGGACTTTTTCCCGATGCGGTATCAGTTTTGCCCGTCAGAGGTGTTATATTCCATCGGTGCCTACGGGATGCCGACCCGATTTGCGCATTGGAGCTTCGGCAAGGCGTATCATCGGATGAAGTCAGAATATGATCATGGATTAAGCAAAATCTATGAGCTGGTGATCAACTCCGATCCGTGCTATGCCTTTCTGCTGGACAGCAATACCCTGCTGCAAAATAAGCTCATCGTCGCCCATGTACTAGGGCATAGCGACTTTTTCAAAAACAATGCCATGTTCCGCGGCACTGACCGTCAGATGGTGGATCGGATGGCGGTTTTCGCCGACCGAATGGAACACTTTGGGCAGGAATATGGCATGGATGAAGTGGAAGCGTTTCTCGATGCAGGCATTGCGATTCAGGAGCATGTCGATCCGTATGTACGCTTTGGCGGAGATGGCGGCTTTCGTGAATTGGATGGATCAGTCAAGGATATGATCGGCTTTGTTGCTGCACGCAGTCGGTATTTAGAGGAATGGCAGCGTGAGATTCTGCATATGCTGCGCGCAGAGATGCTGTACTTTTGGCCGCAAATGGAGACGAAGATCATGAATGAGGGTTGGGCGAGCTACTGGCATCTAAAGCTGGTAAGGGAGCTGGATCTGAGCGATTCGGAAGTGGTCGAATTTGCCAAAATGAATGCAGGTGTCATCCAACCCTCATCCGGGCGGATCAACCCCTACTATCTCGGTCTGATGATGCTGCGCCATATTGAGCGCCGCGAAGGGACGGAGGCGCTGTTTGAGATTCGGGAGATCGAATCGGATGTATCGTTTATCCGCAACTATCTGACGCGCGAGCTGGCGGAGGAGATGGATTTGTTCGTTTTTCAAAAAGAGCAGCAGGTGTATCGTGTGACCGCCAACAGTGTGAATGAAATTAAGGAGCAACTGATCCGCTCGCGCACCAACGGCGGCTTTCCCTACATTACGGTCAAGGACGATGATCTGCATGGACGTGGTGAGCTGCTGCTGCATCATCGATTTGACGGGATGGAGCTGGATCGCAAGTATATCGAGCGCACATTGCCGCTAGTGTTCAAGCTATGGGGACGTACGGTACATCTGATAACGATGACGGGTGGCAAGGAAAAGACGTATGTCTATGATGGTAACGAGTTAGTTGGCTGATCGGCAACAGCTTCTCTGAATGAAACAATAGATCCAATGACTACAAACCAAGTCGATTGTACAGTTCTTATTCAAATACAGCAAAAAGACCGGTAGTTTCCACAAGGTGGGAATGGCCGGTCTTTTATATTTCCTATCCCAATATTCTCATTTCCAGCTAAACCACGTATAATGGATTTACAACATTTCCCATATCCAAATAGATCCTACGTACATATTATTCTCATTGGAGGTCGTACGAATGACGCAAGCGATACAAATGTATGTCAAAAAACAGCTGGTCTGGGATGTACTCATGATTACTTTGTTCGTCATCGTTATGCCCGTCTGGATGAAAGCTCCGCTACGCGAAGCGATCGTGCTGGCAATGGCTATTTTGCCTTTCATTGCCGCCATCGGCATCTGGGGTCAGCACAACTTTATGAAACGACAGCAGCAGGCATCTTCGGAAGAATAGCTCGTATTACCCCTTCATATTATCGCGCTTAACCTTGTCGATCAACGCCATCAGCTCGCCGCGCTTCCAGACGACAAATCGGTACTCCGTTCCATTTGCTACGATGATGCGCATACCGTTCGGCACAAAGCCCAGCGTATTGCGCTTGCCCATCTGCACAATATCCTCGATCCAAATGTCCACCGGACCAGTCTGCACATTCAGCGCATGTGGCGTGAATACAATCCGTTGATTCGTAATGTGCATCAATCCGCCGACTCCTTCAATGCCTTTGAACAGATTCGCCATAATATTCTTTCTAACCATATATTCGTCTGGTAACAGCTCCATCACGATAACCTCCGTTTATGTATATACAGCAGAAGCGGCATCCAAATGCCGCCTCTCCTGCTGTGTGTTGCTATAGTATAATCACGTTCTATTTAATATGGGACACTCGCTAAATGATTCGATGCTGTAGCCACTTGTTCCCGTAGAATCGCTTGAGGAAGATTGCTCCCCGTACGCCCCACTCCAGATCCATTGCCAGCCAGACGCCGAGTACACCCCAGCCCATCACGACACCAAGAATGTAACCCATGACCACGCGGAACAGCCACATCGATAGCATGGAGATCATCGAGGTAAACTTGGCATCGCCCGCCGCTCGCAAGGCAGATGGCGTAATAAACGAAATGGACCATAGCGGAATCTGCACCAGCGTATTGACCAGCAGTACGATAAAGATCTCGTCCACGATCTCCGCTGGTGGATCAAACAGCGAAATTAGCGGATGGAACAACGGTAAAATAATCAGCCCCATCACGATAAACGACAGTGACGATAGCACCAGAAACGATTTCGTAAATTTGCGCGCCTCCTGCACATTGCCACTACCAATACAGATACCGACTACGGTAATGACAGTCAGCGACAGCGCATTGGCAGGAATTTGCATCGCTCCAGCAAGTGCTGAACAGATCGCATTGACCGCAATCGCATACGTACCCATGCCGACAATAAAGATCTGCGTCAGAATTTTACCGCCGTTAAAGAACATCTGCTCCGTCGCAAACGGGAAGCCGATAAAGAGGATTTTGCGGAACATTTCCCACTTCACCTTGAACAGCTCGCGCATGCGCACCTTGAGATTGATGTCCATTTTGAACAGATAATACAGCGCACAGGCTGCTCCGCCATAACGAGCGATATTCAGCGCAATCGTCATGCCGAGCACACCCAATCCCAATCCGTGAATAAATAGGAAGTTAAGCAGCACGTACAGCACATTCATAATCAGTGAGAGCATGAGCGACGCACGCGTACTACCCACGCCGCGTAGCGCTCCGCAAATCGCTTCTACAATCGCAATCCCTGCAAACGAAATACAGCTACCGATCAGATACGTTCGCGCATGACTCATGACATCCGCTTCCGCCGAGCCAAATAGCAAATTCAGTAGCGGCACATGCAGCGCGATACCGAAGATACCGACCACGATACCAAGTAAGGTAACGACCGAGACGGCGCTTGAGCTCGCTTCGGACACCTTTTTCACATTGCCATTGCCCTTGTACTGAGCGACCACAACTGTACCGCCTGTAGCGACCGCGATAAAGATACTAAACAGGAAAATATTCAGCGAGTCGATCATATTGACCGCACTGACCGCCGATACTCCGGCAGCACTGATCATCGCCGTATTGATCAGATTGAGTCCCATAATAAACGCTTGGTCGATCAAAATCGGAATGAACAGCGCGATGATCTGTCTGTAATGCATCGTAGCCCCGGAGAAATACCGATCCAGTACCCGATGCCCCCATTTCCAGCGTATTGCTTCTTCCATCATGGATTCACTTCTTTTTTTGTTAAGATTGGTTACTGCTCTGGTTCCAGCCTGTCCGACGGGTTTGCCAATTCGACTAAGAGTTGTCTAGCCTGTAGTCTTCAGGCTCTGTTTGTTATTGTCGTTCTCTATATTAAGACGATTGCCGACATTTATGAAGAGTAAAATGGAATTTTCTGAAATTATTTCTTTCCAGTAGGCTCTATCCTGCGTTATGCACATGATTTTGGAATATCCACGTGTCGATTGGAGAACAACCGATAAACAAAAGAAAAACTCTTCTGCAAGAGAAGAGTTTCGCTAGTAAAGCTATAATGCGGTCGAGAGGACTCGAACCTCCACGGGGGTAAGCCCACACGGACCTGAACCGTGCGCGTCTGCCAATTCCGCCACGACCGCAAATTGTTAGGTGATTGATTTCGCAACCACAAGAAAGATCATACCATGTATGGGAGAATGACGCAAGCATTTTTTATAATCATGTTTTAAGCGCTTACGGCTGCGCCATTCTTCCCCCCTATATCATGGCTGGTTGACCTATTTAAGGTCATTTCAGATCATTTCAAACTGTAAACCCAATAGTAAAATTCATTCCAAACCCGTGTCTCACCCTCCTGCACATATTCCAGCCGAATCGTCAATTGCTCCTTGCCTACTGTATACGCAGACGGAATCTCAAACTCGTCATCCAGCCAGCGTTTATACGAATTGCGGTCAGCAACATACCAGCTACGCTCCTGCACCTGCTGATCATCCACATACACAATCGCACGTTGCCGCCCAATCATCTGGTCAGAGCGTCGGCGTAGTCGCACTCCGGCATTGTTTGGCGATACCGCTACCGTGAATTGACTCCACCCTTCCGTTTCATGCCCTGTACTCGTTATAAGCACGTCGTCCGCATCGCCTTCGTAGCTGGATTCCAGCGTGTAATACCCTCGGCTGCCCTGCGTCCGATACTCGTGAATGCCTTCGGATGCTTTATTACCTACATCCAGTTCATCCGTCAGCACCATGCCGACTTCATCCTGTCCGTAGTAAAACAAAATACCCGAATGTCGCAAATACTGATTGTTAAACTCCCCCGCTTCGATCCCAAATACCAGTTCCTGCCGAAATGGATAACAATCACCACTGCACAGCCGCACCATCGACCATGGATTGTCCGGCAACCCATCATAAGCGGTAGCTGGATTCATCTCCGGCGGCGTTGGAAAGCCCCAGCCGTAATTCACCCAACTCTCCGAACCGTCACTCTCCACCTGCGGGGTCGCATTACCGTCGATATAGACGCGTACATCCCCTTCACAGCTAATGATGCCCGGTGTACGCGCGATTGCCGTCACCTGCCCTGCTACCATATGCCCACGCCCAGTAATCCGCCCGATAATACTGTCCTGTCCATGACTCGCTTGCAGTGGATAATATGCAGACGTGCGGAAATAGCCAGTATCCTGCTGTGGATACAGATGTGCATTTGCCGTTGTATACCGGATGTTCCACTGGGCAAACGCCACATCCTCACTCCCCCGATTATCTAACTGGATGTGCGCCCCGCTCCAATACGGCATCGGTAAATACTGATACCACTGCCCATCTTCGCGCTGCCCATGCGACAAAATTCCAATCCGGTTATACCCCAATTCATTGCCAAAAAAAGCCCCTAACGGACATTCCACATCTGGCTGCTCATGATCGTCCCAGTGCGCCACAATCCAGATGTCGTGCAGCAGTTGCTTCGGAATCTCTACGGTGGAATCCTCCTGCCAGCGTGCCTGAATGGATACAATACTGCCCGGCTCGTCCTGCTTCAGCACAGTGACTGTCTGCCCCGCAGAAAGCTGCAACTGCTCCAAGGTTACCGTTTCACCTTCCACCTGCGGCTTAGGGTCATCGCCTACATGAGTCCACTGATTCAACAGTTCGCTATCATCCTCGGTTCCGGTGAAGGTCTGGATACCCTGCGCGCTGGTATACGTATGGTACATCACATGCCCCCAGCCACCATCCCCTTTGGCAGCACCCTTCAGGCGAATATCCGTCGTAATCCGGCAGGATCGGGCAAATGGCATCGGCACAAAACTACGCACCACCCGAATCGGTCCCCTTCCATTGTCATCCGGTCCCATATACTGATCTGCCAGCGGTGCGGTAAACGGAGCCTTCTGCCCAAACTCCGAATGCCGAATCTGAAAACGAGGTTCTTCTTCTCCATCAAAATAAAAGAAAAACGTCGGCTCCTCACTGTCGGGATACCGATGCTGCACCAGATTATAAATACAGCCCGGTCCATCCACATCGAAGATCACCCATTCCTTGCCTTCCTTGTACAGCCACCAATCCCAATCGGCATTGAAGCCCTGCTTGTCGATACTACCTTCATAACGCACCTGTACGTTATTTCGCAGGCGAGGCAGCAGCTCCAAGCGCAGCAAGCTGTCGATACCGGCAGACACAGATGGAGCTGTGTCTGCATCTACTAGATCAGAGATTGCTCCCCCTGCTTCTGTATGCAAAATATACTGTGCTTCGTTTATAGGCTCCTTCATCTCATTCACCGCGTTTCTTCATAAAATGCAGCATCGCCGCAGGGCGCATCCGCAACCATGAAGATGGCAGCGAATCGCTCTACGGCGATGGCGTTATCGCTCATTATAAAGAAGGAATCGACGAGCGAGATTGAAGGATTTTCAGATTATATTGAACATTCTGCTGGTTTTGCCAAATAGGCAAGCTTGAGATGGATAAACCTACTTCTACTTCCGTATGAATCGGATCAGCGTGCCGATAGCTTCGCCAATTGTGATGGGGTCAGCGCACCAGTGAAGATACTCAGCTCATCCAGTTCCCCTTGGAACGGCGTATCCCAGTAGTTGACACCTAGACCGAAGCTGGCGTCATTCGTACCGGAAAACACATCTGGGAAACCTGTACCGCTGAATGTTTCCTTGCCATCCACATATACTTGCACCGCACCATTATCCACGGAGATTGCTAGATGACTCCATTGACCAGACGGAATCTTCAGACCGGTGCTGGCATCATACCAAGGCTGACTGCCAGCCCAAAGCATCGTATGGTCACCTGCACTGCCGCGTGGTAACAGGCTGATCCAGTGGTTCGAATCTGCCGCTCCGAAGAAGGCAGGTGTGTATGTTGTTAGTGTTTCTGGCTTCACCCATAGTGACAACGAATACGAGTTGCTGTGAATCAGACCATTCGGCAGACGCACTCCATATTGTCCGTCAAATACAAGCGACTGCCCTTGTACACCCTGACCATATGTGGCATAGGTGGCACGGGTGACGTTCACATCCAGACGGTTGCCAGTCCATACGCCTTGCCCCCATGTGCCTGTGCTGTCATTCAGATTGTTGTCAAAGCTGTATTGCGCTACCAGCTGTGCATTCACATACGGTAGAACCTGTACAGTAAACGTTTTACTGCGTTGGCTGGCTCCGTTTCCAATCGTTGCCGTTAGCGTAACTGGAACAGCAGCGTTGCCGGATTCTGGACGATGAACGGTGCCGTTGGTTTGTACAATCTCTGGATTGGATGATGTCCATGAGATGGTGGTACCGCGACTGCCCGACTGCGGTAGATTGAGGTTGGTGGTCACTTCAGCCGTATCGCCCAGCGTCAGATCATGATATACATCGTCCACTACCTGTGCATCTGACTCATCTGCTAGACGACTACCCCAGCCCATCGTGCCATTGGATGACAATGCAGTAAAGGTCATTATATATTGCTCAGATACCTGATCCCAATCCTTGACGAATACGCCGGTGTACTGCACACCGCCCAGTGTCAATTCAGCATCGGCAGTGCCTTTCTTTTTCCATGTTCCTTGTACTTCGCCGGTTACGGTATGGTCAGCGTTCAGGCGAATGTATTGCGATGATTTGATGGCAGCGGACGAATCATTGCCGTGATCAACAAATTGGTAATCGCCGACGATCATTTTATCACTCACTTTAGACAGCTGCTCGCCTGCGTAACGATAAGGCGATACAACCGGCCAACCATCCTTGTTCATATACATCTGATGCACCCGCACTTCATGTTCCTCGCCGCGTGCTGGGAAGCGGGAATGGAAGACGAGGAACAACTGGCCTGTTTTGGCATCCGTATAGACGGAGTTATGACCCGGTGATACATAGCCAACGTTCTCGCCATAGCCCGGATCGCCCGGCTTGCTACCAAAGATAAAGTTGCCGATCAGCTTGTTGCCATATTCATTATTGTCCGCATCTGCTGGCCATGTTGCCTGATGCCCTCTAGCATCGGTGTAGATGCCATCTGGCGTTTTGGAGCGGAAAACGCGCATATTGTAGCCACCGTTTGCTGCGAGACCACCGTAGGTCATGTACAGGTAGAAATAGCCAGTGTCCTTGTTGTACTGAATGTATGGGCCTTCGCCAGATTTACCGTAACCGCCAGCGATTTTGGTGCCAAAATAGCGGTCGATGAGGCGACCATCGGATGTTTTACCGTCTTTGCCCGGATAGATCGGTTTGCCTGTCTTCTCATCCACTTGCAGCACATAGATGCCGCCCGACCAAGAGCCGTAGGTCATCCACAGCTTGCCTTTTTTATCATAAAAAATCGTTGGATCAATCGCGTTCGGGTACTGCTGATTGTTATACGAGCCATTGTCGTTAAACCAAGCCGGATTGGCAGCGCTCAGCTGCTTCTGGTCGATCAGACGCTGTACGTTGGTATTGGTCCACTTTTTGTCCACTTGGCTGTTCGCATCAAACGCGGTATCCTTCGTAAAGCCTGTGTAGATATAAGTGTCTGCATACGTGTACGGGCCTTCGATCTTTTGCGATACCGCCATGCCGATGGCAGAGCGGATATAGGTGGATGAAGTGGAGTAGTAAAGCGTATATGCTCCTTTGCTGCCGTCTTTGTTGACGTATTTCGGATTCCAGATCACGTCTGGCGCCCAGACTGCGTAGCCGCCTTTGCTATCAGCATCATTTTCGCCAGCCCATTTGAACGAGCCTGCTAGATTTTTGGATAGATCACCATACAGAGTGTTGCCCGGTGTGGTGTAACCGTTTGCAAAGTTGGTCCAGTGCATCAGGTCAGGTGACTTGGCGGCAGCGATATGGGAGCCGAAGACGTAATAAGTATTGCCGTCCTTGATGATGGATGGATCGTGTACGGTGGCATTGCTGAATGTAGGTGCCGATGTGGATGGCGCCTTGTTGTCGGATGCTGCTGAGGCAGTGGAAGCATTGCCGGGAATAGCGACGACAGCGGCTAAGGATAGGCTGAGTGCCGCAAGGACGAGCTTTTTACCGGATGATTGGATAGAGAATGAGACCATGCTGGGAAAACCCCTTTCGTTTGGGCTTGCTCGTTGGCGTTGTGCTTGGTGCAGGGACCGCTTTGGGAAGGAATAAGGGAACGGGACTCCGGTGGAGCCGCGCGAATCTACGGATTAGGGCGATACTTGTAGATTCACGCCCCTCCAGAGAGGTAAGATACTTTGCTTGCGCAAAAATCACTTCTCATGGAACTTCGTGTTTGAAAATCGTAAACACGGGAAGTCGTCCTTTTCCCTTATTTCCTTCCCTCCGCTCCGTGCACCTTGCATCATGCGCAACTGCAAGTGGTGGGTGGTAGTGAAGGGTAGAGATTGTAAAGACTGGGTGCTTGAAGCACTTGAAGATATTTGATTTGTTTTTTATTGCTGGCGTACGAGAAGTTTTGTTGATTTGTTTTATTCGTTTATATGGAATATCTGTGTGTCTTGTTGATATTCTGTTTGATTTCACTTCTGCTGTAGCAGATTTGTTGGTGCGATTTTTAGTATTGCGTACTGCTATTTGCGGATGTTAAGTACTAACACGTTGACCGAGTTGGGTGGTAGATTGAGTGTGACAGTTGATTCGGTCAAGGTTAGCGATTGTTCGGTTGGGACGACTTGCTCGGCGTTTTTGGTGTTGACGTTTGGTACGTGCACGAGTGATTCGTCGCCGGTTAAGGTGAGCCATCTGGCAGATGGATCAACGTTCAGGTGGTTCAGTTGCAGACGGGTTGCTTTGGCAGCAGCATCAGCGTTGACCAGTTTGATGTAGACGTGCTGGTCATCTTTGGTAACGGAATGGAAGACTTCGCGATTGTAGGCTTCCAGTTTGTAGTCCAGCACTTTGCTGTTGAATGTTCCGTCAGTATAAGAGCAGATCAGGCGATTGCCGGTTCCGCCTCCATAGTTGACGGTAATGGTGTATTCGGTATCGTCGGACAACGGCTCATAACTAGCAGCGCGCAGGTTGCCAGCTGCGGTACTAGAGGAATAGTCGCCCAGTGTGTAGCCTTCGATGCCTTGTTTGTACACTTTGACCCCTGTTGCGTTGCCGCCGTAGCCGATTGCGTATTCCAGTACATCCTTGGTATCGGGACGAATATCGGTCAGACCTGCGCCGATATGGAAACCGTCGATGCCGGATGTACGCACAGCAACCACGTCTACTTTGTAGTCGATCCAGTTGTCGTTCAGCACATACAATCCGTTCAAGCCGCTATCCTGTGCGGATAGGATCAGTCCAGTCTCTTGCTCCAAACGGTAACCAGCGGAACCGGGAATGATCTTCCATTCTGGCAGCAATTCGCTTGATGTTGTAAAATCCTGTTCCAGCAGTACTGCACCATCTGTATTGGAAGTGACGGTTACTTTTTTCACTGTAATCTCTGCTTGTCCGGTAGCGATCTCGATACCGCCGCGTGGGATCAGCTCCAATGGGCGACCGTTTTTGTACGTGGAAAAGGAGGTTTCCAGTACTTTGTCACCGAGATAGGTAGCGAACAGATGCTGTACATAGTAGTTTGGCGTGTACCAAACCGTCTCATCGTCGAACCAGATGCAGTCCGGTGTCCAGCGGTAAGTGCCATCGGTCAGCACTTTGTTGAACAGCGGTGCATACGCGGCGAGACGAACCACGTCCGCGTTATTTTCAAATCCGGTCATCACTGCGGCTTCGGCGACGGCTCCGGCAAGTGTATTTTTGTCGGTAGATGCGTACTCGCCGACGAACACTTTGGACGTATGGCGCCAGTCGATGCTGCCGTCTGGCAACTGCGCGCGATGGTAGTAATTGTATCGGTCTGCGTTGTTGAGCAGGTATTCATTGGAACGGTAATAATGCTCGTCCGCAATCGTATCCATATAATCCGGCTGATCAGCATACCATGTAATCTGCTCCCGAATGACGTTCTGTCCATCGGCAAATTCCACTTCAGCGCCGCCTTCCAGATTGCCGCTTAGGAATTTCCAACCCTGTTGATACGCATCGTCATCCGCCTGCGCGCCGACGGTAGAGATAATATGCAGCTCATGACCCGGATAGTGAGCAGCAACATATGCTTCAATATCCCGTTTAAACACTTCAAAATTGGCGAAAAACTCCGTTCCCCAGTTCTCGTTGCCCACACCCAAATAGCGCAGATCGAATGGCGCCTCATGTCCCATATGACGACGCATCGCCGCCCACTCGTTGTGTTCGAAATCCATACTAATCGCAAAGTCGATCAGATCGGTAAAGTTCTTGATATAATGCTCACGCAATGCGCCACCTGCTGGATGCGCATAATCCGAACGCGCCTGACAGAGTACACCGCACGCCATAACTGGCAACGGAACCGCATTCAGGTCTTCCGCGAGTTGGAAATATTCCATATAGCCGAGACCCATCGTCATCATATAGCCCCAGACGTTGAAATTCTCCTTGCGCAGCTCAATATCACCGATGGAATCTTTCCAATCGTACACATTGTCCCAGATAAAGGAGCCTTCCGAGATACAGCCACCCGGAAAACGCAGGAACGATGGCTTCATATTTTGTAATGCTTCTACAAGATCGCGGCGCAGACGGTAGTTCGGGTTACCTGTGTAGTTGGCGTGAGCGGACGGGGAATGTTCTTCCTCCCCTGCACCCCATACATCCTGTGGTACAAGCGATACCATATCAATGGATACCTCGCCGTTAAAGGTCAGTGCCAGCTGACCGAGTACATTCGTGCTGCCATGCAAGACAATCGGTGTCTCCACCCCATACTTGTTCCATTGTCCATCACCTGCAATCGCGATGTTCACTGGCTCACTCGCTGCTTCGCCATTTGACGTTTGTAGTTGCAGCGTGATCTCCGCTTCCTGCTCTGCTTTTGCCCAGATGGTAAAGGTATAGCGAGCGCCAACGCGAATATTCATCGCACATCCACCATTGCTATCGTTGAAGCCGCGATTGATGATGGTCGTTCCATCTGCTGCGGTCACATAATACGCATTTACATCTGGATCATCCACACCAAAATGCTCATTCAAGCCACCGGTATGCTGTACCGTCAGCTTGTCCGTTTGTCCATACCATGCAAACAATGGCTCCCGGTTGCGTCCAGTCGAACAGCCACACGCCCCGGAAGCATGAGAATATGTATCAAAGGCAAACGATTCAAACGAGCGATTCTGCACCATTTCCGCATAGATACCGCCGTCCGCTGCATTGTTAATATCCTCGTAAAATAGCCCGTACATCACTTCGCTCACATCCAGCACTTCGCGGTCGCCATGTACCGTCAAGGTATAAGGCGGCAGATCTGCTGGCAGCACAGACACGTCAAAGCTCTTGTCTACAACATGCTCGCCGCGCGTTAGTGTAGCCTTCAACTGCACACCCTGCGGCGATTGTACATGCAGCAGCTCGCCGGTATGAGACAGTACTTCCGGTTGACTGGATGTCCATTGTACAGTGACACGACCGCCCATTAGCTCTGTGGGCAGATGTAGCGACTTGGTAACAATGCTGGCTGGTGCAGACAGATATTTATCCCGTGCTAGCTGGATCACTTCGTCATCTCCAAGCGAATCGCACATCACTTCGATCACTTCATCTGCACTCAAGCCCGCCTCATACACACGGAAGTCGGCAACCGCACCCGTATAATCGTCGTCCGCTGCGAATTGCGAGCGTCCGATATAATTGCTGCGGTAATGCTCAGATGAACCGAAGGAAGCAAACCAGCTACGCAGTTTAGCATAGTTGCCACTCGATGTTTGGCTGATCGTGCCGTCGACCGCAATCTCGCCGTTAACGTATACAATCGGTCCCGCGCTGCTTTGCGTTCCACCTTGAGTGCCTTTGATTGCAAATGCTACGTGCATCCATTCGTCGCGCACATACCCTTTACCCGGATCGACTGCCAGATCACCGTCTGCGGTAAGCGTACCGCGCATTTGCCGAGTCAGAAATAATGACGGCTTGCCCTCTCCGCTACCAAAATCAAAAATCCGCTCCCAGATGCTCACGCCCATACCAAAATTCACCCATGCCGCTACCGTAAGACCTGTGTTATCGCTTACATTTTCCAGTAGGGAAGCTGGCAATTCCAGATAACTTGTTCCATTGGCGCCTCCGCCAAACCAAGCTGCTTTCCGTCCATGAATATCCTTGATTTCCGGTGCTTGTTGACCTGCTACATGTGCATCATTACCGCGCCCTGACCGATCTGTACCTGCTTGCTCTTGCCCATCTAGCCGATACCATGCAATTAACGTTTCCCCAAGCTTGCTCATGATCTACAACTCCTGTGTCGGTATAGTTAATATTATTATTAATATATTAATATAATTGTATTATATACTGTCATACTACTCCATATGTAGGTTGTTTTTCAACTGCTAAATGCAGAATGTTCAAAAAATGACATGTTTTATAAACAAATATGTACGTCATTTACCAATTTCATCGCTTATGCAAGAAAAAGCCGAAAGCATATGTTCTATACGCTTTTGGCTTTTTAAATCCATATAAATGATTCTTTCTTAAGCTACATTTTATTGATAATTCCCTAAAACTACACCAAACATATACACGCCCGCCTCATCCTGCTTGGTGTATACACTAACTGTTCCCGGAACATCGGTTGATCCAAGTTCTGTAGCAATTTGATAGTAGCTTGGAATAAACTCTGCCAACTTTTCACTCTTATAAACAACTACATGATGTTCTTGATCAGCATCGTATTCCTTAACTTTTTGAACATCAGAAGGTAAAAAGTCTTTTGCTTTCACTAGCGCTTCTTTTATCGTACGTCTGGTTTGTGGATCAGATCCATATTCATAAGACAGATTATCTGCAATTTCCCCATCTGAATAAAAAATAAGCAATGTTTTGTTTTGGTAGCTGCCTATTTCGTCATCCTCATTGCGATTCTCACCATATTTGGCTTCAATCTGTGATTTTGTGCTGCCGATCCCGATGTAATCAGTTTTCGGAATGGCTGTTTCCTTATTAGATCCGGCAATTTCTTTAGCTTCTGCAACCTCTTCAGAAATTTGTTCTTTGGTTTCGGTCGTTTTGTTATTGAGTGTATCAGTCGTTGCTACATCAACCAATACTTCTTCCACCACCTCGTTTTCAACAGGTTCGGCAGTAGAAGAATATTCGTTCTTTTTATTGATATTCTGTAACACAATCACAAACAAAAGCACAATAGCTAGCCACATCCACCATTTTTTAAAAGGTTCTTTATTTGATTTTTTCATATATATCCTCCTAAATTATGTATATCGCTCTGTAAGTTTAATTTTAAAGCCTACAAGCGTCAACTATATGTGCTTGCATAAAAAATAGCCGTACACTTAGAATCTAATCTAAGCATACGGCTACAGTTATTTTGCATCTATTTACTATTGTTCCATTTCATTCATGTTACTATTTTTCAAACTACTCTGAGCGAAGATCACTATAGCAGTCGATTCACAATGAATCCATTACACCTTTTTCAACTCGATCCATTCCACCTGCATACCCGGCTTCACAAATTCTAGCGTCAGCTCGTAGATTCCTTTTTCCAGCTTCACTTTCACCAGCTTCTGTCGTATCCAGCTTCCTTCGGTGCCATTTGTCTGTGCCGTCGTCACCAATTGTCCGTTAAACAGCAGATTGGTCGCACTTTGCGCCATATGATTGCCTTCGGACATCACTCGCATAAACAAGCGATACTCGCCTTCCTCTGGCACCTGAATCACAGTTACTCCGTCTGTCTGCACCGGAATCTGTACATCTTCCCCTGCGGTCGTTGCCTGTTCATGCCCATTGCCCACACTGGAAGCTGCCGCAAAGAAATGCGTTTGCTCCTTCAACAGTTCCCCCCGTGCAAACACAGGTGCTTTTACAATAAAGTCGCAAATATTCACCGCACAGCGCTGCAATTCGCCAACTGTCAGTGTGCCATTTTCCAGCGATTCCATCGTATTGTCGTTCCATACATTCGTCTCCGCACCATAGTTGGCAACGACCATGTACAGATCATTTTGCGCCCGAATCATCCAGTTCGTATATTTGCGATCCGCTTCCCCGCCGTTGGCGCAGTCATTCATAATCGCCCACCAGTCGGTCATCACGATACCTTTGAAGCCCCATTCCCCGCGTAGCAGTGTGGTGTTCAGATCGTAGTTGGATGCTGCCCAGTGACCATTGATCGGGTTGTACGAGGTCATCACCGAATTGGCGCCACCTTCGCGCACAGCAATCTCAAAACCTTTCAAATAAATCTGGCGCAGCGCGCGCTCCGATACGACCGCGTCTACTTTACTGCGATGCTGCTCCTGATTGTTGCAGGCAAAGTGCTTGAGCGTCGCATTGGAGCCGCCGTCCGTAATGCCGCGTACACATGCCGCTGCAAATACACCAGAGATATACGGGTCTTCGGAAAAGTATTCAAAATTCCTCCCGTTCAGCGGGCTGCGACGAATATTCAACCCCGGTCCGAGTAATGCGTCAATATGGTTACGCAGCATTTCCTTACCTTCCAGTACATATAGCTCCTGCACTAACTCCACATCCCATGTCGCCGCCAGCAGTGTACCGATCGACACTTGTGTCGATTTGTCGCCGCTATCCATCCGAATACCGGATGGACCATCCGCTGTACACGCAACGGGAATGCCATAACCGAGCAGACGATCAGTGACTCCGCCAAATGCAGATGCCGTTCCCGGTGTCGCCAGCGGACTACTCATGCCTTCTGCACGTACCAGCGCAGCGAGGTCTTCATTATCCAGTTGAGCTACAAACTGTTCCAGCGAAATCGTTCCATTGCCCACATCCTGCAACGTATAACCCTGATTCCCTGTCTGAGTCAATCGTTGCGGCAAGCGGCTCTGAATACGATCTGCCAGCACAATCTGACGCGTCGGTACTGGCTCCGAAGATAGCTCATAGGAACCATCCGGCTTACGCACACCCGGCTTGATCCGGTTAAACGATTCCACTGGCGCCATCGCTTCTTCCCATTGCTCTACTACACGCAGTTCAGGGATATATAGACCTGCAGTTGCTGTATCACCACCGTTTGTGAGCATTGGCTCGCTTGCTAAACTCTCAGCATTACTATCTCCCGACGCTGCTCCCTGTCCTGCTTGAGCAGAACCTGCTGCAAAAGAGACCGGTGTCGTGTCCTTCACACTGGTACCGACATGGAATAGATACGTTCCCGGCTCTAGCACATAAGCATGCGCATGACCGGTTACCCCAGCATCGTCGTACGAAGCCAAGCGATTGACCGGAACAGACAACGTCAGTGTCTGCGATTCGCCCGGTTGCAGCAGTTTCGTTTTACCAAAGCCCGCCAATGAACGTGTCGGCTGACCAAGCTTGCCCTGCGGTGCTTCCACATACAGCTGCACCACTTCTTTGCCCGCATATGCCGAACCGGTATTCGTCACCTTCACCGATATCTCTACCTGCTCTTGCCCGTCACGGGTTACCACTGCCGCCTCATCTGTTTCTAGCGCAAATGTCGTATAAGAGATACCATATCCGAACGCATACTGTACCTTTTCTGGGCAAAAGGTTTCAAAGTACCGATAGCCGACATAAATGTCCTCTGCATACACGCTTTTGAACTCATTTCCGTAGTTGGAAGTGGAAGGATAATCGTCGATGGAATAGGCAATGGTATCGGTCAATTTGCCGCCCGGTGTTACCTCTCCGACCAGCACATCCGCAATCGCGTTACCGCCCTCCATGCCACCATGCCAAGCATAGATGACCGCTCCAATAGGATGCACATGCTCCGTTGCATTCACCCAGCTCATATCGACGATGTTGGACACATTCAGCACAACCGCTACCTGTTCAAAATGCGCCGTAACCTGCTTCAGCATATCTAGCTCGTCCTCTGTTAAACGATAGCTGCCCGGCTCGTCGGCATTGTCCTTATCCTCGCCCGCCGTACGTCCAATCACCACAACCGCCTTATCCGATTGACGTCTCGCTTCTGCCACCAGCTCGCTATTCAGCGGCATCTCTTGCTGATGCCACGGTTCAGCAGCCCAACCGCCGCCGCCATTGTCAAATGGATGCTCCTGAATCCAATGTTCATACACCTGCGCCAGCTGCTCATTGACCGTGATATTCCCTTTGCTGCGCAGCCCATCCAGCAGATTCGTCGTATATGCCACATTCACGCTACCGCCTGATCCTGTACCGCTTCGATAATAATTCACCTGTACCCGACCAAAAATCGAAACGCTTTCATTTTTCGACAGCGGTAAAATGTGATTCTCGTTTTTCAGCAATACCGCACCGTCGGCTGCAACCTTTCGGCTAAATTCGGCAAAGCCTTCCAATGGAACTCCAATTTGCGATGTTGTCATGTTCGTTTCCTCCCATTCGCTGAATCAAAATATGTAAATGAATACTACTCCGTCATTTCAACCATTTCGGCTCTATCCACCCGCAATATCCGAGCTTTTTCCAACGCATACGCCTTGCCAATCGCGGCTTGTACGCATCCGTCTCTTCCATACTCCACCATTTGAAGTACGCTGTCAACCACATGAATTACACCGATGCGATCTTCCTCCATTGTAATGTTAAAAATGTAATTTCATTCTCAATATTCTGTTATTTTCATATCTCAATACACAGTTAAAACAGCCCTTAACTTCCAGCACACGCATGTTGCATACCAACAAGTATACAAACTTCATATGCCAAAAGAATCAGAGCTGTCTTACAATCTACCAAATTGTTGATGCCATAACCGTCTTACCGCTCGTCACCGATCCCGATGCACGATATAATCCAGCAAATGCTTCAGAAATGGCACTGCCTTCGGCATCTGCCGCAGCGTCTCTAGCGCATCGCAATAATGATTCCACATCTCTCGCTGCGCACCATCCTCACCGAGAATGGATACAAAGGTCGAGTTATGGTTACTCTCATCCTGCCCTACTGGTTTACCCAGATGCACGGTATCCCCTTTGACATCCAGTAGATCATCTTTAATCTGAAAAGCAATCCCCGCATGATAGGCGAATGTTTGTAGGGTTCGAATCTCCTGCTGCTGCGCCTGCGCCAGAATCGCTGGCATCACCAACGAAGCTTCAAATGCCGCACCCGTTTTGTAAAAGCAAATATCATTCAGCTGCTCTAGCGTTAAGTTCTGTCCACGGGAATGCAGATCCATCGCCTGCCCCGTACATAGCTCCTCAGCCTTTTGCGCTGAATAGTCCATCAACTGTAACACAGTATCGGCGGCAAATCCGGTCATGGACGCTTGCTCGCGGATACTTTTCTGAATCAGGAATAGACCGCTCAGCTCCGCTGTCGCACTATCGTGCATCTCATGCAAGGTCGCCCGCCCGCGTCGCGATGGCGCGTTGTCCTGCGAAGGCAAATCATCGAAGATCAGAGAAGCGGTGTGCATGTATTCCAGCGAACGCAGTAGCGGCATAACCGCCTGTGCATCCAGCCCATAATGCTGCACACCCATCACCCAAGCGAGAATCGGACGCAGCCGTTTGCCGGAGCCTTTTAGACTGTAGTTGGCAGCATCGATCAGCAACTCATTCATCGGAAGTATTCCCTCACGAGTCGCAATCGGCAGTTGCTGATTAATCTGCTCACGTACCTGTCGCACCGTGTCTTCAAACTGCGCCTGCTGCTCCCGATCCTGCCGCAGATGGATCAGCATCTGGTCACGCAATAATTTGTCGAGAAAATCTACATCCTCCGCATCTCGCACCATCCGCTGAATAACACGATTCCATTGCGGCATTCCGGCGGTCAACCGCTCCATCAGTTCATTATAACGAGCTGCTCCCAGCCGAGCATACGCACGCTTCAAACCGTTGATTGCCCGGTCCAGAATGACCTCGCGCGTAGCTTCATCCGAGCGATACACATCATGAATGAGATAGTGGATGACTGCCCAATACAGCTCAAACGGATTCATCAGATCGTCCCGCTGTTGTCCATATTTTATATAATACGTGTACGGTGTCACCGCCCCACGCTCCAAATCGTCAAACAAATCAGCAAAATCATCCGCCAGCTGATTATAAATTCCGTAACAAAACGTACGCTGGTCAAACCCTTCATCCTCATCTGCCCCAATAATGGAGCGCGCCACCAGACGCGAGCATGCCGACTTCAGAATCACAGGCACATACAACGCTTCATTGCTGTATCCCGCATCCTCCAGACTGCGCGTCCGATCCACATCCTGCGCCTGAAAAAACACATACGCCTGCTCGAAAAACACACCCTGCACCTGCGGCTGCTGGCGACCCTTGATATACTCAAATGCTTCACGCAGTTCACCGTGAATATAGCGGATCAGCTCCGGCTGGCTGCCTGACCAATCGCCCAGCTTTGGCACTGATCCGGTCAACAGCGCGCTACGAATCAGACGTGAATACTGCTCCTTTTCCGCTGCGGTGAGTAGATCCGAGTCCAAAATATCGTCGATAAACGGATACGTCAGCCCGTATGAGTACCCCAGACGAACCGCTTCATCTAGCCTACGCGAACGCTCGCTGGGCGGCACGGTATCGTCCATTTCCTCCACTGCATGCAGCACAACACCAACGATGATCTTGATCAATTTGCGCTGGGCTTGTTCCGCATTCATGCCTTCTGGAATATGAGTGGTCACCTGCTGTAACTTATCCATCACCCAAATAATCGCCGTTTCCACGCCTTCGCGCTGCGCCCAGCGGTACACACCATCTAGGCTCATAAACTCAGGCACATTATTTGTTTTGGACTGCGACGAAGTGAGTAGACGCTTTTTCAGGCTGTTTGCCACTTCCTGCACACGTAGCTGTGTATGTGGATCATGCAGCGCCCGCCCCAGATCGCGCATATAAATATACGCTACACTGCGCTGCAAATAACCATCCAGCTTCCCCGTCATCTGTAGCCATTGCATATAGACATGGTAATCCCGCATATCCGGCTTTTGCTTGATTGGCAGCCAGCGCGTAAGCCGAGAAGATAGCGAAATATGCTGCTTTTGCCATTGACCAAAATCCGCCATTAGCCCTTGCGCGTATCGCTGCCCCTCCAACTGCTGACACAGTTCTGCAAAATACGCTGCCGCCTTCCGTTCCGCCGCCGCATACCCATCTTCCGCCCGATTGTTGAATAATTGATTCATAAGGCTTTCCCTCAAATCCTGTTCGTTATTTGTCATAAGTACAGAGTAATACGGAGAAATAACGGCGGGGTTACGGAATAATCGACGCAGACTGACGAAGATTCTGCAAGCATATAAGGGTAGAGTCAGCCTAGGATAATGCTAGCCATCCATTCGTTGCCACGGTATGGTGACACTCCCATTGCTTAGACAGTCGTCATGAGCGCTACATGTCGAACGACTGTACACTCCTCATCTAGCTATTGCTTGTGCTCTTATCGTGCTGTGCTTCGTTGTATAAATACATACAATGCGCCATGGCAGGAATGGATAGCTGCATCTGGTAATACGGCGAGCGCGGCAGACCAAGACCCGCTTCAAATAGCCAAATGCGGTTCTTTTTATCCACCCCAATATCCAGTCCTAGCTCATGAAAGCCACCACCAATCGCTTCTTCCAAATAGGATGCCAGCGCTAATCCATAATCGCGTAGCTGGTTGTCCATCTGCCCATCCACCTTTTCACCAAACCGATGCAGCAGAAAATCCGCCCATGTGCTTGTTCCGCGATACGTCGAATCACTGTTGGTAATCTTAATATGCGGACGCAGCGATAACGTCACCGATTTAAATGCTACCACCCATTCATTTTGACCATTTTTGGATAGATGCACTCGAATATGAAATGGATACCCATGCGATGTTTCACTGCGGATCAGCTTTTGCGCACAGAATTTCTTCGGAATCAGCGCCTCAATTACCTGCAGCATCTCCTCGCGACGAAACATATGCAGCTGCTCCTGATCAAATACCTCGATTCCGTCCTCTGTCAGCTGCACTGTCAGCGCATTACGCCCCATAAACCCGCCATCTGGCTTCAAAATGACACGCTTATGCTTCTCAATAAAACCCATCACCTTGTCCGGTTCCTTCATGGTCATAAATGGAATCAGATTCTTTTTCAACCCTTCGTGGTGGCGAATCAGATTGTAGATTTTCGTTTTCCCAAAGCCACGCCCCTTGAGTGTATGCCCCATGGGAATACCATCTAGCTTGCGATACGCGTCTTCATACCGCTCATGTCCACGGCGACGCGTGTTGTCATAGATCACATCGGGATAACGAAACTCCCCCTGTACCCACTGATTATCGATCAACTGCATCCCAGTAATGCTGTCCTCTTTGACATCCCATGTATAAAAATAGTACAAATCAGCGCCATAATAAGCTGCCGATAATGTACAAGCTCGCATCAGATCCGGTTTCACCTTCCAGCCCAGCATCATGCCAATCAACGGTCTATGGCTCATCTTCTGCTACCTCCTGTCGTGTTGAAATATTACGATTGTAGTTTGTATATGTATTGTACTCAATGCAAGAGTCGGCATACAGAAATTTTCTTAGATGACACTGGATGTAGACGCTGGTTCAACGAGAACAAAGCCATGAACCGAGCATAGTACTGGTTCATGGCTTTGCTTTGTTGTCAGACATGTTAAAGATTGCGTTATGTACAATCTATGAAGGATCGTCTGATTTGGTACTTTTCGCTTCAATATTCGGCAGTAATGATATGAATCTGGCAAAGGTCAGTAAGGTCATAATTAGACCAATCATCGACTGGATGGAAACCAAGTATAACCCAAACGATTCCTTGATATTAAAGTTAGGCGGTCCAAACGTCGTCATTGTTACAAAGCTAATATAAATAGACTGCGCAAAATTATTTTTGATGTCATTTTCGATAATAAAGAATTTGATCGCAAACAAATAGGTAACCGAGAACCAGAATACAATTTCTACAAAGTTATGAAATAGTAGAATCACCATCCTGCGGTAATCTGCGATTTTATAAGGGATATTTTTTCTTTCAGATCGATACTGATCAAATAACAATACATTGATCTGGTAAATGATAATCTCAAAATTCCGCAAAAATCCATATATCATCAATGGATAAATAATCCATTTGATGGTACCAAAATAGTTTGCAATAATAACCGCAATAAAGGATAACAACACGTGACCGACTACCCACAGCTCCACAATATGTGTATGGTTCTCTTTTCCTTTTTTCTTACGGTAATATCGTATAAGTTCAAATAATGAAATGCACTTTAACCATCCAAACAATGTAGCATAATAGTAAACGATATCTTTTTCATTGTTATCTGCTGCCAATGAACTCCCCCCTATACTATTACCTATCGGCATATTGCTTCAAATCATGTTGCCAAATCAAAAAGCGATCCATGTCGGTGTATGACCGAATGGATCGCTTGATACATTTGTAACGAAAGATTGCATATATTCTTTCATTCAAAATCATTACGCCAGCTTATACCCACAATTCGGGCAGAAGTTTGCTCCTTCATTCTTCGCGCCACAGTTGGGACAGAAATTCGGCTTTGTACCGCTGGAACCTGTTGGTGCAGAACCATCCTGACTTCCCTGTCCACCAGAGTTGTTATTACCTGCATTTTGCCCAGCTGTGGAATTGCCGCCATTATTGCCGTTTGCATTCTGCGCGTTGGTATTGTTCTGCCCACCGTTATTCTGACCATTCTGCTGATTCATATTCTTCATCATTTCGTTCGCCATATTCATGCCCATCATCATGCCCGCCATATCAGACGCGGTACCGCCGCCCTGCACTTTACCGGATGCAATGCCATCTGTCATGCTGACCTGCTGATATTTTTGCATGTTGCCGATCATCTCATGCGAAGCTGTCTTCGTGATCATATCCTGAATTTCTTGCGGATAGTTGAAGCTCATCACTTGGAAGCCAGTAATACCGATACCCAGCTGCATCATCTGCATATCCAGATCCTCACGAATCCCGTTGGCAATATCAAACGCATTCGCTTGCAGATTGAACATGTCCTTCCCTTCGCGCACAATCCATTTCATCAGCAGCTGATCGAGCACAGATGTAATGCGGATTTTCACATCTTCGACTAGATAGCTCTGCTTGATGCCTGCTACTTTGTCGATCAGGGACACATAATCGCTGACCTTGAAATTAAACGTCCCGTTCGCACGAATCGGCATGCCACCCGGCAGCTGCGGGGCAGGGATGAGAATTGGACTTTGTGTTCCCCAGCGCACGGTAAATTCCTTCGTATTTACGAATAGTACTTCTACCCGCATCCCGCTGTTAAAGCCAAACTTGAATCCCTTCAGCGTGGACAGAAACGGAATAATATCCGATTCCACATTAAACGAACCCTCGTCCTCAAAGATCCCTTCAATCTTGCCATTGTTCAAAAAAATAGCATCCTGCCCAGAGCGAATAATGAGCTTGCTGCCCTTCTTAATCTCACGATTGCTCCATTTCCAGAAGATCATATCATCTCTAAATTCTTCCCATTCCACAACATTAGCAAACTGATTTTTGAAAAATCCCATATGCAGTACCCTCCCTGTATTTGAAGTTTGGAATTGTTGATGATGTTGCTTACACCATAACGCTAAAAGGAACCGCGACTTCCGCTATGCGAATGACCGCCGCTGCTTGTTCCACCGCCTCCTCCGCCACCACTGCTGCTACTGCTTTTTTCGATTTTCTGCTTGGTGACGGTGGTGTTGATATATCGGTCGTAATGATCCAACAGTGACGATGCACTGGTATCCTCATAGGTTGCACGATCCACTGTCACCCGACCACCGGAACGATACGCCATAATCCAAACGACAATGATGCCGATCAGAAGCGCCAGAGCCGCTTGAAACCAGAATTTGAACAGCAAATTATCTGGATTCACCCCTGTCCGATAACCCATATATTCATACGAGCGCTGAATATATTTTTCAAAAGCGGCTGTATAATTGCCATTGCTGAGATCGGGAGTGATATAGTTACGAATCTTGTCCATCCGCGAGTCGTCCAACAGCTGCTCCGCTTCACCAAAGCCAGCCAGATAGATGTCCCGATTACGCATATCTAGTGTGAGAATTGCGGCACTCCCGTACCTTTGGTTATAGCCAAATGCCTTGTTGTCGTACAGATTTTCTGTCAGCTTCACCACATCCAGATTGTCATCATTATTCGTCGTATAAATGACGAAATCCGTCTGCCGCAGCGCCCCATATTGATTCGCCAGCTTGTTAATCTCCTGCTTTTGCTCTGTGGTCAGCAATCTGGCAGCATCATATACGAGCGTCTTGTTGCTCGTTGTCGTCTGACTAGAACCGGAGGCATGCACCAGAGTTGGCAACCCCACCATGCCACCCGTACATAGCAACGTCAGGAATAGCAGCAAGATCAGCAAACGTTTGCCAACCTGCGAATAGCATTTGCGTTTGGCATCTATGCGAGTAGGCATGATTATCTTTTTGCCTTCCATCTTCATCTGGTTGCTGTTATAAAAAGGCTCATTCCGCTCCTTCGTCAAAAGAATCCACCTCCCAGCGCCCAAGAAACGGTCTTCAGACATACGAGCGATACAGCGCTAATTCCAGCAAACCAAGCAAATATCTTGCCCTTGCTGAGTGGCGGCTTGCCGACCACCTTGCCAGTCTGACCATTCATCGCAAACAGATATTCTTTGTGGTCAAAGTCATAATTCACCATCCACACTGGCAGCAGCACATAATCTGCACGCCGCACCGTCGTGTCCACCTGTCGGTCGGTATAGCTCACGCTGGAATAGCCCGTAACGGTAGAGGCAATAGATGAATCAATATATGGAATTGTTTTGTCCTTGGCACGCGGTAATAGATCGTTATCGTCGTAGTTGTATTTTTCAGCAATATAGCCCGCCAGATATGGCGTTTTAAAGTCCTTTAATTGAGCATATGGAAAAGGCTCCAGCTTATCCATGAGCTGGTCGTTCATTTTCTCGGAGGCATCGACGGGCAGATTGACGTAGTGCAGCCGCATACGTCGGTAAAACTCGTAGTGCTGGGTTTCCGTGTAATGATAATCGCCCTGCGTGTAGCTGCGCACTCGGGTCGCATGCCCGCGCGCCTCCGCAATATTATGTAACTCATATAACCAGAATGGCACATACATGCCAGTCATGCTTTTGATCCGGTCGGCAGACATAAAGCCAGCTGGCGTAAGCAGTCCGTTACGACACCATTTCTTGAATGCCTGCTCTGCTTGCTGCTTACTAATGGAAAAAGGAATCACACTCACTGGCGCAAGCTGACCACTTAACCGCTCACTCAGCACCACAGGTGAACCGCAAAAGCTACACGTCGTTGCACTCGTCTCCGGCTCGGTCACCAGATCAGCGCCGCAGTTCGGACAGTGGTATTCTTTTACTTCGTCGCCAGTAAAGACGACCTTTTTCAATGGATCGGGCAGCTGTTCGATATTATCCTGCCTGCCGCAGCTTGGACAGGACAGCATACCAGTATTGCTATCGAACATCATGCTGCTGCCGCAGTTGGGACATTTGTAATCAATAACGGGCATGAATAGATTCACCTCGGTTTGAAATGCTGGACTGTACAGGTGGAACAGCAACTAGATCCCTGCATCTTATTTCGTCATATAACAAAGAACAAAGATATAGTCTAGCCTTTGTATTGTTGTTGGATCGCGGCTAATTCGTCCTGTGGTGTAGCTGCAGTCGTACTCATATTGTCAGGTTGTGCGTTCATTTGCTGCTCCAAGCGGGCAATCAGCACATCCAGATCTTCCTCCGGCTGAGCGCTACCGCGCACTTCAGCGAGCGCTTCCGCTTCGTTAAGTGCTTGATTCGCCTTTTGCTGCATACTATTCAGCGCATCGCTAGCGCCAGCGAAGGTGTTAGCGTTAGTGCTTTGCTGAAGCGTTTGCGCTTGGTTTAGCTTGCTTTGGATGTCGGCGTAGCGAGTTTGTAGGGTGTTCAGATCGCTCGTCAGCTTGATCTGCATCTGCCGCATTACATCTGCCTTAGCGGCTGCACGTTCATGAGCGGCTTGTAGCTCGCTATGCTTTTGCGCCAGCTGCTCTTTCTTTTCCAGAAAACGAAGTGCGCCATCCGAATCACCATTTTGCACCGACTTCTCGGCATACCGTTGTAATTTGGCAATCTCCCCGCTACTCTCGTCGAGCGCGCGCTTGCTGCGACTTTCCTCCGCCAGCACGGCTGCCGTCTCCGCCTTCACCTGTCCTATATCGCTCGTTAGCTGCTGCATATATTGCCTTGCCGTGCGCTCAGGATCATCCGACCGCTCTAGTATGCTGTGCAGATTCGCCTTCATTACGTCTCTAAACCTACTCCAAATACTCATGTCCGTTATCTCCTTTCGGAAAGGTATATGTAATATTGTACCCGAATCGTGGGAGAGAGGTTTCATTTTTTGTGGATCAGGATGAAGATATGGGGTATCAGAATATGTATGACTCTTTTCAAACATGCAATCATATATGTATTAGAAACGAAAATAAGGGAATCGACTTCAGCATATACAGATTCCCTTACACCGTTTTATAAAACGTCTATTTATGCTAAAAGCTTGTTATACTAAAGTCTCCACTGTCATTCCTATTAGCATAAAAGCCATTCATCTGCTCATTGAGAGATGAATGGCTTTTACGTGTACAGCGTGTAATTCTACATATCCACTTCACTTCCACCTTGTCTTAATCCAATCAATCCCCTTGCACCAACAGTGACTTCTCCTTGAGCCGCCCAATATCATGCCCAGTCGGATTCTGGAATGTGCGCAGTCCAAACGTTGGAGCCACCGCGAAGATATGGTCAAAAATATCTGCCTGCACCCCTTCATACACCGCCCACGTCGTATCGCTGCTGAACGCATAAATCTCCAGCGGCAGCCCATTATCCGCAGGCGCCAATTGACGCACGATCAGCGTCATATTGCTGTGAATACCCGGATGGTTTTTGAGATACCGATACACATATTCCCGAAACACCCCAATATTCGTCAGTTGTCTTCCATTCACCTTACTCTCCCGGTTAATCTGACGCTCTGCATTGTACGCCTCAATCTCCGCTACCTTGCTATCCAGATAATCGACGAGATAATGAATTTTCCGAAATTCTTGGATCATCTCTGGTGTGCAAAAGGTAATACTGCTCGTATCGATCTGCACACTGCGCTTGATCCGCCGACCACCCGACACCTGCATCCCGCGCCAGTTGCGAAACGAATCCGAGATCAGAGCATAGCTCGGAATCATCGTAATCGTCTTATCAAAATTCATTACCTTCACCGTATTCAGCGTAATGTCGATCACATCGCCATCGGCATTGTACTTGGGCATCTCAATCCAGTCACCCACCCGTACCATATCGTTGGATGACAGCTGGATACCAGCAACCAAACCGAGAATCGAATCCTTGAAAATGAGCATCAACACCGCCGACAGCGCGCCAAGTCCGCTGAGAATAATAAGCGGATTTTGCCCGATCAGATTCGAGATAACAATGATGCCCCCGATAATAAACAACACAATCTTCGCCACCTGAATGTACCCACGAATCGGACGAATCTTGGATACTTCAAACGAACGATAGATCGCATCAAAGGCATTCAGCAGCGCATCGAATACCGTAATCGCCACCACAATCATATACGTCATTGCAGCTTTTTCGATCAGCTCTTGATACGATGGGAAGACCGATGCGGCATAGTAAATAATAATCGCTGGTACGAGATGGGACAGCTTGTGAAAGACCTTTTTCTCCACAATGATGTCGTCCCATGTATACCGATTGTTGTTGGCGATGTGTATAATCGTTTTAAGCACGATTTTCTGCGTAATCCAGTTGGCAAGAATACAAACGACGGCGATGAACAGTATCATAATACTATTGGCAGCATAACCAATCACCGCGTCATTCATGCCCAAATGTTGAAGCTGTTGTCTGATCAAATCCATGATGTATAGGTTCTCCTTCTGCTTGCATGTGTACTGGTTTCTTATTATAAAGGACTGCCTAGTGCGAAACCAAGTTTGCCAGAGTTCTATGCAGTATACATGTAAAGACAATAGACACAGAGAACAGAGAACAGAGAACAGAGAACAGAGAACAGAGAACAGAGAACAGAGAACAGTATGAATTGTAAAAAAAGTAGAGTCAGTACAACAGATAACGAAATAGCAAATCCTATGCTTTTCCAAGCGTCTATTCGTCTATATTCATAACCTCATAAGGAGCACCTACATATCCATGAACATATCCAAAATCAAACAATTGCTGACATCGAACGAGGTTAGCCTGCATCCCGGTCTGTCTGACGAAACAATTCATACCATCGAAACCTTCTACCAATTCCGTTTCCCACCGGATCTGCGCCAATTGCTGTCACAGGTTCAGCCAACTGGTAGGGGTTTTCCGATATGGGGAGATTTTTCAAAACGAGGAATCGCTTTGATGCAACAGTATTTGAACGCACCGTTGGAAGGTATCCTATTTGACATCCAATATAATTCCTTCTGGTATCCAGCATGGGGAGAGCGTCCTGCGAACCACCAAGCAGCTCAGGAGATCGCCAGACAACAGTATTCCCAATTACCAAAGCTCATTCCTATCTACGGTCATCGCTACATGCCAACCGAGCCGCATGAAGTCGGCAATCCTGTATTGTCTGTACACCAGACCGATGTGATTCCTTACGGTGTCGATCTGGAAGACTATGTTCAGATAGAGTTTGGAGACAAGCTGTATACAGATATGCAATTCGAGAAGATCAAGCACATCAGATTCTGGCTTGAATTGGACTCTTAGGTTTAAACGTCGTATGGAGTTTTCCGCATTTCAACAGGAGGTACCATATGCCTTATACTAAAGCCGTCATTACTATCGAACCTTATTACGAGCGTCCAAAATGGATGAAGCATGACCTTCCATGGAAACCTTATATGGCATTGACTCCGCAGGCAAGCGAGCCAGAAGTGGAATGGTTTATGAGAGTGCTACTAGGATATCATGACATAGATATGTCCCAATCCGCACAGACCGCCCTAAAGGAGCTGTCGCAACAAGAAGGTTTCATTATGCCAGGCGGAATCGCGTTTTTTGAAAATGAAGACCGCTACATACTACCGAGCTGCTGCGGCGGCATAGAGGATATCAATGAATTCTTAGTCTGTCTCGACAAGAAAATCAGTCCATGGATGGGACACGATCCTGATCCCACGTTAACGTATGACGAAAATCATGTGTACGTCTGGCCAGATCGTCTAGATCGTGCTCATCCTGAAAACATTCCCATCGTGTATACCAATCATGAATGGGTCTTGACTACTCAACAATCGGTCGCAGCATTACAGGGCTTTCTGGAAGGACCTCTGTATAATTGGCTGCGTTCTACCTCTTCGGATTATGCCGATCCTATTATTCGTATGCTTAAAGAGTGGTTACATACAACGAAATAATCATGCTTTATAACTGATGAGGCGTTGGAACAGCCGTAAGACTACAGTTCCAAAGAAGCCGGACAAATGGCATCTATTTGCCTCATATTGCCCTCTCTGCAAACGCATGTCATCAAACGGTTGGAACCTACTGATTATGAAATGGAGATGAAGGCAAACAATTAAAAAAGACCGCTGATTGGGCGGTCTTTCCTTGTATGCTAGATCTACATATTATGTTTCCAGATCATATACTGAAGCATGTCAGAATCGAAATGAAGTTTGGCTCCATCTTTTTCGCGAGAAAAAAGACTGATTCGCTCCATGATAAACTTTTCAATATGATCTAATGATAAACAAATAAATCCTGGCACATGCATCTCCCTTTTTGTAACTAAAAGTTTACCTACCTGATGAAAATCACCTTTAGCTATAGGATGAGACTCAAGAGTCTTTGAATGCTCTTGCAACTTTTTATTAGAGAAAAAGCCTATTCTCTTTAAGCAATACGATATACGTTCTTTTCGTCCCAGATGTATATCTTCACGACTTACATAATTACCTGATTTCACTTCACACATCAAACCAATATTAGTCTTCATACTGAAATGCTTAAAAAGCATCGGATCCTTATGGTCCACCCCTATTTCTTCGTACACAAATTTTGGTCGAATAGCAATTAAATCAGCGTCAGCGCTCTGACTTCCAGCGCATAGCCCTTCGCGATGCAATACAAAATTAGCAAGTGGAAAGAAACCATTAAACCTCAAATACCAATACACTAACTCTTCCGCAAAATTCTTCACTTTATTCATTCCTTATCCTATCGTTGTAATCACTCATGTACATTCTCATGGATATTCTCCATACAAATAAGTATACTCACTATTTTTATTATAAAGCAGAACTACGCTATCATAATTTCTCTAAAAATATCAAAACTCATCTAGCTCCAGCATAACCCGGTGCTTCGTCATCTGCTCAAATACAAACGCAATCTTAATCAAAGTCGGCTCACTCCAAGCCGTACCTATAAACGATATACCATGTGGTCCCTTTGTCACATATCCACCCGGAGCCACTACACCAGTATCCGCATATCCGCCAGGGACTGTAATCATCGGATACCCTGCCCGAGCAGCAAGATCACTTCCCATATCCCCTAGAAACATCAACGCATCCAAATGATGCTCTTGCAGCGCATAATCAATACCTTTTGTCCGTGCCATCTCCGCATTGTACTTCAAACTATCCAAATACTCCTTCTCCTGCAATGTCCCGCTCGTCTCCTCCGACCAATACAGCGTATTTTGCCCATACTTTAATGCACGCTCGCCATACTGCTCGTTAAAAGCAATCACATCCTGCAACGAATGCACTGGCACATCTTCCCGCAGCTTTTCCAAATACGCATTCAGCGCATATTTAAACTCATACCGCAGCACATCTGCATTCCACTGCGCCTGCTCACATGGAAGGTGCACTGGATCAACAATCGTTGCTCCTGCTTCCTTCAATACCGTAATCGCGGCTTCAAATATATGTAGTCTTGCTTCGTCCAACTCATTCATATACGTTCTCGGTATACCAATCCGTGCTTGCTGCAAAAAGCTTATATCCAAAAAAGGGGTGTAATCTTCATACGCACGAATCTCGGCAGTATTTGCTGTACTACTCTGCCCATCCTTTTCCACCAAACCACCCAATACAAACGCAACATCCGTCACCGTTCGTCCCATTGGTCCGGCTGTATCCTGTGTAAAGGTAATTGGGATGATACCCTGCTGACTCACAAGCCCCACTGTAGGCTTCAAGCCCACTACGCTATTTTGACTCGCTGGACTAATAATCGAGCCGGATGTTTCCGTACCAATTGCCGGTGCTGCCAAATTCGTCGCCACCGCTACCGCTGAACCAGAACTCGATCCACCGACAAACAGTTCGCCAGGTCCGTACGGATTTAGCGTCAATCCACCACGCGAGCTGTATCCTGCCCACATCTTTGGAGACATAAAGCTCGCCCATTCCGTCATATTCGCTTTTCCTAGTAAAATAGCACCTGCGGCGCGCAGATTGGCAGCGACCGCCGAATCTGTCATTGCAATAGAGTTCTCCAACGCGATAGCACCTGCGCTCGTGTGCATCTTGTCGGCTGTATCAATATTGTCTTTGAGCAGGATCGGGATGCCGTGCAACAGTCCTCTAACTCCTTGCTGTTTTCTTTCTTCATCTAGAGCTATAGCAATCTCCAGCGCATCTGGATTGATTTCCAAGACAACGCGAAGCTGAGGATTCAGCCTATGTATTCGCTGTATGTACACTTTCGTCAATTGCTCAGACGTGATGCTGCCCGACTCCAGCGCTTGCTGCATGGCAGATATATCTGCTTCAATTATCCATTGATCTATATTCATATAATCATCCTCCATGGATGGTGTATTCGATGCTTGCTTGGTAATTCCTTTATTTTGGAAAATCGATAAAGATTATGTTCGATTCCAAAGCAAAACGGACACCATACGGCGTCCGCTTCATTTTGTATATATGAAAAATACTAACTCTCTTATAACAAGTATGCTTTACTATACTGTTATATTATTTTCAGAAGATTCATGACCTTAATCACTGATTCCAATACTGCTTCGCAATCCGTTGCCCTTGATTAATTTTCGCCCACTGTTCCGCCTCGGTCAGCTCATTACCACCATCACAGGAAGCAAAGCCGCACTGGTGAGACAATAGCAAACGATCTTTTTCAATAATATTAGACGCTTCATCCAACAAACGCAGTACACGCTCTTCATCGTCCAGTGTGCTTGTTTTGGAAGACAGCAAACCCAGCACCACTTCCGTATTAGGCTTATCCTTAAACACAGCCAGCGCTTCCAGAGAACCCGCACGATCATCATCCCATTCGAGGAAGAAACGGTCGTATTTGAGTTGCTTCAGGAACAAATTCGCGATCTTCACATACGAACCACCACCCATATTACGGGAATCGTAGTTACCGCGGCAGTTGTGCGTCCACATTTTCAGACCGAGACTGTGACCGTAGTCGATGATAATATTGCTAATATCGATAAACTCCGTCGCCAGCGCTTGTACTTCCTCCTGATTGATATGCTCACCTGTATACGGAGAGTTCGGATTGTCATCCGCAAATAGCTCCCACAAGCAATCGTCGAATTGCAGAATTTTGCCGCCCGCAGCCGCAAAATCATCTACAAATTCTTTATATGCTTTCACCAGTCCAGCCTTCAGTTCCTTCGTATCCTTGTATACCGAGTCCGTACCACCGATATTATCCGACCAGGATAGTTCGCCGAAGATATGAGATGGCGAAGGCACGCATAGCTTGGTTTCACGATCGCCTGCACGCTCCTGCAGCTTTTTGTATACCTCGATAAAGTGGTGATTTTTGCCGCTCAGCTCGCCTGTGATACGTAGACCGATATCTTTACGCGTCTCGTACTTCGAGCTACCGTCCGTATCACGGAAAAAGTAGCCATGATCTGCAATATAACGCTCCACGCCATCAAAGCCCCAGACAAAGTCCAGATGCCACATGGATTTGGAATATTCACCGTCGGTGATGATGGAGAGATCATTTTGGATTTCTTTTTCGATTACGGATTGGATGGCGCGGTCCTCGCACTGCTGGTAGCCATCGAATTCCTGGTAGAACGGGTACTGGATGTCATCGCGGTGCTCGATTTGGGTTTTGTATTCTAACAGTTCAGCCGGACGAAGCAGGCTGCCTACGATTTGGAATTTATCACTCATGTGGGAAATCCTCCTGGTTGGGTGGTTTTTGTGGTTGGATTGGGTGGTGCTTACCGTCGGTTGTTGTATGGGTTAATTTTAGCATGAGTAGAAGGGGGATATGTAAAGCTGAAAAGGTATGGCTGGTTATAGGGAGGAGCTATGGCAGGATTAGGGAAAGGTTATACTAGTCAGTAGATTATATATGCTATCATCGTATAACTGTTTGTTAAGTGCATTATCAGAATATTTTTCTTCAATTGAAGGGCTTTTCTGTGTAAATCCAACTCTTCGTAAGCATATATTATATGACGAGATATCTTTTCCATTTATGACTTATGATTAATCCCTCTAAATTGAAATAGAAAAAGACCATCGGGCTTCCCTACCGATGGTCTTTTTTCATTTTCTTTTATAGTATTTGTGCCAGCTTAATAAAAAATCTTTAAATGTTTTTTGATGAGTCCACAGATACTTGCTTGTATTCCATTCGTCGATTGCTTGTTGATAAGTCTGCACTATACGGTAATCACAAATGTTATAGGAACAAAATAACTTCTTATAACTACCTCCATTACTTATGTCCTCAGCATATCGGCGAACTGCTTTACTTGCCTGGCGTTTCATCCAAAGTGTACCTTGATCTTTACAAACGAGAGTTTTTTTATAACTTCTACTCATAGCCCTAACCTCCTTTAGGGAAGCTAGAGACCATCAAGTAATTTCATAGGTTCACTCCTTCGCTTTGATCTTTTTATCATATGAAGTTTTTAGCTAAAAGGCAAATGATATGGAGCTATGTATTCTGTAAACTGATCCATACATTCAAAATGGATCGTTATATATTTAGCGTGACATCAGTACCGTTTTTATCCATGAACTTAGCAAAGAAACTATCGCTATCCCTTCGATAAAATACTTTTACATATGACACACCGAATACAAAAAAACATCCAGTTGTGTATACAGCAAAATTAGATGTTTTTCATTATATTATTTCACAACAACTGCCTGTGCCCAGTTAGGTACCTCATCTGCACAATAAACTAATTTATCATGAACTAACTCCGCTACAATTAACGGCTCGTATGTATTATTAATAATGATGACTTGATCTGCGATAGCTAGAGCTGGTTTAAGATTCTGTAGGGATTGTCCATATCGAAAGCGAATATCTTCCTCTGCGATCCAATACCCACCCTGCTCGACACGAGAAGCAACACGGTCAATTTGCATATGCTTTAAAACGAAAGAGCCAGATAGAGTCGTTTCTATAGCAAAATCAGCACCAGTTTTAATCAGCGATCGGATTCGTTTGACAGCCTCTCGACCCTCGACCAGCAGATAAATCAGCACTACGCGGATTATCTGGCTTTAGTTCTCTAGCGATTTGATCTGGATCAACCAGTTCACCAAGCCAATCTCTCATTTGCATGCTGAGCGTACTTTTTCCAGCTCTATTCGTTCCTGCAAATACAGTCATAGTAGGCTTGATTTCATTCATGATATTCAAATTCCTGTCTGTTCCCTGCGTCATCAAATACAATTTCGAATTTATTACCGTTTGCATCTTCACGGACACGTTTGTTGTTTTTCATATAGTAAATAGAAGCACCTGACTCTTTGGCTTGTTTGCGTGCGTGTTGGTTGGCTTTTTTTAAGATTTCTTGAAGTTGTTCTCGATTGTCGAGCATATAAAGATCTCCAATCTGATTTTATTTTTTTATATTATAAACGAAAAAACCACTAGCCTATACAGTCTGGTTAGTGGTTTTTCTCTTATGGAGGCGAGGGGAGTCGAACCCCTGTCTTGCTCTCGTTAAGTTGTCCTTAAATGATTTAATAAGTATCCAGAATGCTTAACTGGCAAGGCATTGCGACAATAAATTTGTTATCTATTATCGTTTAAAATTATAGAGAATTATATTCATTTAATTCATTTGTCTACCGTTGACTACAGGAATCGGACAGGAAACTTGCATAAATACTCTTTCTAACATCATGACTTAACCATCTGATTTCTGTAAATCGCTCAGATTCAAACTTCGATACAACTCAAGTTGCTTAGTTAGAAAAAATAATTCATCCTTTGTTAAATCAGTAATAGACTCTCTCTTACGAAGATCATACACCTCGCGATATTTGGCTTGATCTTTTTTATCACTGAAAAAGCTAATTGGATTAATCTCCAATATCCCATCCTGAAACTTTGTATATTCCGCTAGTCCGCCTTTAGCCATATATTCAGAAAGCGAACTTATCATTTCAGTCTTTTCCTTCAGGCTCATGTTTGACATCACTTGTACAATTATATCCTCATAATTCTCAAGCAGCTCGTCTTCATTATTATGAATTGGCTGCATCATAGCAACAATCAATTTCTTATTGCTTAGAAGCATAGTTGTAAAGGATTCGAACAGCTTGTCTATTATTGCTTTAAGAAAGGGGGCTCTTTCTGCATATGAAGATAGAATCAGTTCTTCTTCATCCCCATTCAACACTTCTGCCAACGCTTTATTAATTTCGTCTCCAGCAGGAGGTAACTTACCGTTTTGCAGCTTACTTATATATGCTTTATTAGTAGCTAGCCCTTTTTCTCTTAACTTAGACTCAATCTGGCTTAATGATAACTCCGAATTATCTATATATTGTCTTAGCAATTCTCCATAAGAAAGCATTATAAACACCTCATAATAATGATAATTTCGTTGTCATAACAAGTCAACAGATGTTTTTAGTTGACAACATACTATCCTTGTGATAATTTTGTTATATTAAAACAACGTTGTTTTAATATAACTACATATTATGAGGAGGAAACTCAGATGGCACTTCGCAACGATATTATGAAGATAGCAATTCTAGTTATTTTAATATTTCTTTTAGTAAAGTATCCTGAACAAATGGGCAAATTTTTCTCTGTTGTTCTGGCTGGTTTCGCCGAAATTTTGGCCAAGCAATTTATTGGCAGTATGAGTTTTTAAATTCTATAAAAAATAGAAACCTTTCCATAGCTGCTTAGGGTAGGTTTCTATTTTTATTGATTACTATGTTCCAATAGCTGCTCATACTCTCTAAGCCTCCTATAAAACGTTCGATGTTTCATTCCCAATTGCTTCATAGCAAACGTAGCCGTGATCATACCAGACTTCCACTCTTGATAAACTTCAATGAATGCTTCATTTATTTCAATCTTCGGGCGACCAAACTTGACTCCATCACTCTTAGCTATTTGAATTCCCTCTGCTTGACGTTGTTTATTTTTCTTTCTTTCCTGTGCAGCTACATATGCCAGTAAACTCAAAAATTGGTCCTCCATTACTTTTCCGAAATCACCCATAGTTTTAAATTTCCTTGAATCAAATAGAGTCTCATTATCCAGGCAAACAATATCTGCCTTCACTTCACGAGTAACATACTTCCACTCATTTATAATTCCCTCATAATCACGCCCTAATCGGTCTAAGGCATCAATATAGATTAAGTCACCTTCGCGAATCATTAAACGCATAGCTTGATATTGTGGCCTATTAAAGTCCTTTCCACTTAGCTTATCAACAAATATATATCTTCCATCAATTCCGATCTCTCGAAATTTTAAAAGTTGCCTTTCCGGATTCTGATCTTTAGCCGATACTCTGCCATATCCCATTATCACAATTTACCCCTCCTAAAATTCCTGCCAAAAAGTATGTGTTATCTATGGCACATGCCAATAATAAATTATTGATATTTTGGCACGTTAAGTGATGCACTTTGAGGACGTGCCTAAAAGCATGCTTTAAGACACACAAAAGGAAGCAGTACTGCTTCCTTTTGTGTGTCTATTTTCATATCATCGACCCCTTAATGCATCACTCATTAGGTTTAATGTATCCTTGTGAGTCTTATCAAATACATGAGTATATATTTTATTAGTAGTGCATATGTCTGAGTGGCCCAATGCCTCAGAAATTGATTTCAAGTCCACTCCCTCATTGTGTAGCACACTCGCGAACGAATGTCTGAGATCATGAAGACGAATTTTAGGAAATTCATTTTTTTCAAGAAAGTCCTTGAACTGCTCTGTGACTGAGTTCACACGATATGGCTTTCCATTATCATGACAATAGAGGTAACCAGATTTATCATACTCAGTTTCAAACAATATCTTCATTTCCTCATGTTTAGCTTTTAAATTTGATAGTAAACAGTGAAGGTCATCACTCATATGAAGTGATCGTCTACTTTTATCTGTCTTTGGTAGTTTTGTTATTACCTTGTTACCTGCACTTGTGCGAACCTCTTCAATATGAATTTTCCTTTGATCCAGGTCAACATAATCCCATCTAAGGCCAACGATTTCTTCTCTTCTTAGGCCCAAATATATAGCTAGGTTAACTGGAACCTCCAATTTTGTATTCTTTACCTTTTCCAGCAGTACAAAAAGTTGTTCTTTAGTATAAGCTTTCCCTTCGAATCTTCTCTTTTTTGGTAAAGATACAGCATCAGCCACATTCCTATGGACTAACTGCTGTTTCAAAGCATAATCCAAAGTCTTACGAATGAGTGCGTGATGTTTATGCACTGTATTTGGTGATAAATCTTTCTCATCCATAAGAGCTTTATAATATTGTTGAATGTGTCCAGGCTGGAGCTTTTGCAGTTCGAGAATTTTGAAAAAAGGAGCTATGTGCTTATTCAGAATATTCTGATACCCATAAATCGTCGTCTCCTCACAATTGTACCTCACATAGTTGTCCATCCAATGATGGATCGTCTCTACAAATGTCATTCCACTACTTAGCACCATAAGATTACGGTTTTGGTTATACTCAAACTCGTTAAGGAGCTTTTCAGCTTCCTTTTTTGATTGAACTGTAACGTATTCTCTTAATCTCTTACCGTTGTTTATATCTTTACCTAACTCAAATGTAACTCTATATTTGTTGCCTATCTTTGAGATACTACCAGCCACTCTAAACTCCTCCTGTCGTTAAACACAATTAAAATACTGAATTTTGCTCAATCCAAAGATTAAACCCCTTTACAGGTATGAGAATTTTCCTACCCACTATGACCTTGGGAAACCCCTCCTTTTTAACCAGACTGTATAGCGAATTTTTTCCAAGTGGTAATATTTCATAAAGCTCATCAATTGTGTAAAACAATTTTTCAAAGTTGACCATTCTTACCATCTCCATTGAATAATATATTAATAAAAAAGTGGGAAATACCATGCGTTTTAATCCAAATCAAAGTATTGAATCGCTTCATAATCCTAAAGTTTTCGATGTCGTAGCTACACTATGAGACACGTTGTAGACTGCAAGTTCTACGTGAAAAACTCCCTAGAACTATGCTGTGTAAGGCTTTTCTGAAGGTCGTAGCCACTGTAGCCTGTATTTTTATGAATGCTTTAGCATAATGCCTCAAAATCCCGCTAATGGTGTGGTTCCGTCTATGCGGAACTTCCCTGGTTCAACTCCAGTTTTAACAACCTCGTTAAAGAACTCTCTTGAGCTCATAGCCTTCGACTGGTTATTTTTGTAGTAACTAATGTAGGCGTCGTACAGCACTTTTCTATGAGTTTTAAGTTCGCTATCGCCTACATCAATCAAACAACAATCTTCTACAAACCCTGTAATTCCCGACTCAAATATGAATTGCTTTTTAAAATCTATAGCATCACTACTCTCTGTGAAGATAAAGTTCCGCTGCATTAACCTTCTTAGCCCTTCAAGAGCCCAGTGTATAATATAAGACTTTTCTGCTAAAATTTTTCCTAACAGGTCTTTGTCCCGTCTCTCTTCGGGTATTGAGTGGTTAAACATTATAAACAACATTCTATCTGTTAACGCCCCTGTTGTATCTGCTTTACTTAAACTAGGCATGTGGTTTCCTGCCGCTACAATCTTTGTTTTACTATAAAAGTAAAAGGGATCTTTACCCTTTTTTTTCGCTGCAATTAAGTCTCCACCAGTTACCGCTTTAATCACATCGACGCCTTTAAAACTTCCCTCCTCGTTCATCTCAGGAGAGATATTTAATTTGGATTTGAATAACTCAGCTGCCATAAATCGATTAACCCCAAGTTGTTTGAGAGTAACCGCTGTAGTGAAGCTTTCACCGATTAAACTTCTCCAAATTCCTAACCATAAAGATTTTCCTGAATGGGCTTTTCCTAACAAAATGAAAAACTTCTTTGCGTTGCAGTAATTGCTAAGAATATACCCAGTAATCTCTTGAAGAGTCCTTTGCTTATCAATATTGCCTTCAGTACATTCATCAAGAAACTCCTCAAAGTAGTTAGCATAACCCGAATAATTATTTGCTAGTCTTTCCTCATAATATCCGTCAATGAAAGTAGTAAATAGATAATCTGAGTGGTGTTCCTGGAAACTGTTATCCTCCAAGTTATAAACACCATTTCTAAAATTAATCAGATGACTGTACCTGTTGAATTCTTTACCTTCTATCTGTAAATCGGGGTTACTTTCTATCCGATGTATCACTTCAAACATTCTGTTTTTATTCATCTTTTTATCAACATCAGTAGGAATGTTGCTCCGAACATGAATTGCCAACTGCAATTCTGTCACCTCTTGAAAATATCCGTACAGATCGTTATATACGTATATATTTTTATCACTACACTTTATGATAAGTTTTCTTACAATCTCAGTCGCTACCTTATAAGTAACATCATCTCTTCTATTCTGATATAGACCATGGTCTGGTATGTCACTGGTCTCATTGTTACTGACATGACTGCCATTATCACTTACGTGATTCGATATAGACTGCTCCTTCTCTAAACTCTTGGTATTGTCTAGGTTGAATTCTTCTTCATCACTAAATTTCTGTATGAAAACATCTGATAGTACACTTTCCCGTCTAACTACTGTCACATAATTATTATCCAATGTTTCATTTCTCTCTAAATACTCTGGGCTAACAGTGCTCATGGTGTTAGAGATATCGAGACTCCACTGATTTTTCTTTTGACTCATTTAATTGACCTCCATTTGGTTTTTTAAATTTTCGTAAAAAGAAGGGAAACGATTATTCATCATACTAAAAGCAATTACTCTTAACTTATCTCTTAAATTTGCTGCTGTTACAAACATATGACTGATCTTTTGTTCAAGGCTTCCATCATAAATTGTTAGTTGAAGAAATTCTGCACATTCAACCATTACGACCATAAATATATTCTTAAAATCATCATCGTTCTTCAGCTTTAAATACCTATCCTTTTGAACAACATGGAATTTTATATCTTTTTTTCTGCAATCGAAAGTAACCCTTAAAAAGTCATCTTCATCAACGCCCTGAGACCAATAGGAATTAGATTGATGTGTCATTATAACTTTATTGTCACCCTCTACCAAACCAATGAATAAATGTCCTTTGGCTAGGACACAATCGTTGATATACATCAATGATTTCTCCTTTTCAATCATGTGACACTGGATATCATCTCGATCAATTCTCTTATTGTCGAATAGTTTAATTTCGTTCTCATGTACGTTTGGTATTTTCATCTTTTCCAAACCCCTTTCAATTTGTCTTAAGTAACTTACAAAATAGAGTATACTGTGTCTTTTTTAACTGTAAGGAAATTCATAATACTTTTTTATACACTAAAACCCTTGCTACAAAAGAAAAACACTAATTCTTGTGAATTAGTGTTTTGAAAAATTATTTTATTCTTTTATCCCTATTGCCGTGGTAATAAAAAAATCATGAGCATACATAGTTAAGAGATCTAAAATTTTTTCTTGTTTCGTACCCGATTCAATTATAGGCTCAATATATTTGGCAACATCCCTCTCTACAATTTTATCCATGCATTTTATATTATTTCTAATTACATTTATATTATAGGGAACCTTAGGGAGCAATTCATTGTTTATAGAAGCAGTTTTGATACTTTGAATATGCTTTGTATGTTTCAAAATTATTTGTGAGTCATCTCCAAAAACCTCACTTTGTTTTATAAAATTGTAAATAAACGAGGAAGAACTTATGTCTATGTATTCTTTTCCTGCCTGCTTCACAAAAAAGTTTTCTAGAATTTGTTCTTTTATAAATTCTATCAAGAGTGGCAATATAAAATATCTGATTTTCATTAAAACTGGAATAAAAAATTCCACTTGACCTAAACCATTCTCTATTATTGAATTTAGGATTTCTCTCCTAACATATGGTGATTCGATTATAGTTACAGAAGCTAAGGCTTTCATTATCACTTTTTTATCTGGAGCACTTTCGTCAATTAAATTGAATATCGAAAGAAGATCAAGACCAAAGAATACGTCTGTATCTATTTCAAATGCATAAATTTCATCTAAAACTGATACATCTTCTAAACTACATAACATTCTTAAGAAGGTCTCTGTATTTTCTTTGATTAGTTCCAAATCATTTTTGATAAGCCTTGTGGGATTCATGATTTTTCTCAGAGGTTTTTTGTGTCGTATACATGCCTTTGCATAAACGTTATATACAGATCCATATTTAACTATTTTATTATTTTGAAATATTTTCTTAATGTCTCTGTGTAGGTTTACATCACTCCCCCATATTTCAGTTAAATATTCCTGAATAATCTCCCCATATACCTCCTTGTAAACATCTACAGATGAAATTAGGAGATCATCGTATACTTCTGCTTCATCAAAATCGCCACTATTATATATGTTTTCGTGTGCTAACAATTCTGATTCCGTGTTTTTTTTCAGCATAAAAACAGCACTTTTAATTAATGATAGTCGAAAATTATGGTTATCAAGATCCAAAACACCCAGTATACGATTCACTTCAGATCCAAAACGAATAGAATGTATCAAGGTATTTAGATCTTCTAACTTTTCATCATTTCCTAAGTTCAACTTAAATCCCAAAATTGACATCAAAAGTTTCCTAGAAGTTGCATCATATTGAAGCAATTTGATTCATCCGTTCTCTTTTTTACAAAAATATATCATTACCTCAAAAGTCCATCTAGACATAATTTGGATAAAGGTTTGATAAATTATGAAAAAGAGAGGTGTTCAGAAAGAACACCTCTCTAGTATATAAACCCTCCACAGTGTTGTAGCTATGTTTTCTATCCAGCCGCTCCAGCGTTTTGTCCTAAGCTCATATTAGGAATCATTTTCTCAAGGAAATAATAATACGCTTCATCATCTAATTTTTGATATGCATCATAAATATCTTGAGTAAAGTTGATAGAGTATACCTTATTTCCAACAAAGGCCATAAGTGTTGTAGAATCACTACTCACTCCTGAGTCATAAAAATGTTCCTCAACAACATATGCACTCTCGGCTCCTTTTACAGATACTTTTTTTATACTTGATAGAGTCCCACTGTATGTCATACCTAAAAGTTCTAAGAAGTCCTCCCCTTTGATTCCATTATAATTTTCCCATACGGTTCCTATAATTGAAACATTATCGGTATAGTAGAATATCGTATAATAATCCATATCGACCTTACCTTCAATTTCATCTGCTCCTGAAATAACTTCTCTCCCGAAAAGTATTACTACAGGAGTCCCCCATGAATTAAGGAATGTTGTTTTGTAGGAGTAATATTGCTTCCCTCCATCATAGTAAATGCCCTCCTTAATATTCTGCTTTCCAGTATGCTGCCCTGCATACCAAGGAGTATAGCCTTCCGTTTTCTCCGTCAAACTAATGAATGAGCTGGTTCCATGCCAAGTAACGGCAATTTTAAACTGTTCTAAGAATCTCAGAGGAACAACAGTGGTTCCGTTAATAACGGTAGGTGCTACAGAAAGCGAAAGTGATTTCCCGTTTACTTTTGCCTTTAAATTATCGGGTTTGAGCACCGCAGTACTACCCTTGTACTGCAATGTAATTTCCTTACTTACGCTGTTCCATCCACTTTTCCCACCAAAAAGCTTCATCACACTAGCTACTGGCAAGTAAGTTGAACCATTTTTAATGATAGGAGTACTGCCACGCTCATCAAGCTTTTGATTTTGACCATTAACGATAACATTATTAGAGCCGACATGAAGTACAACATGGACTGGAATACTATCGACACTTTCTGCGCGAGCCATGTTTGTATATGCTGATAAATTAAGCATCATAAAAATTAGTATCATCATTATGGATATAATAACTTTCCTAAAGGTAAGTTTCATTTTAACCTCCTGAGTATATATGATGGTCTAAACATCATCTATTAAATTACAGATGTTTAAAAATACGACTGGTACTTTGGCTTATCAATCTAGTAAGTCTCTCTTGCTCCTCCATCAAATCTTTTATCTGATAGTATTTATCAAAATCGGCTTGAGATACTTCGCGATATCGAGGGTACTCCTTCTCAAATCCTCTATTATCTACAAGTTTAGTTACTCCATTAGGCACTACACTTGTTTCATAGATTCCTTCTCCAGATAAATTAGATCCTTCGCTCAATTGCAGAACAGCTGCCCATTCCTCGGAAGCAGAGTAACCAAATAGTTCAGAGTAAGAATAGCTAGATATATAATAACTGTCTGAATAATTTCCAGTGGAGATTGTGAGATCCCCAATCTTGGTATCCGCATCCTTAATCCTGTAACCTATATATCCTTTTATTGTCTGTATTTCAGATTCATCCTTTATAGCACCATAAAACAGCCGTGGATTTTCCTTTAGGAATTTTTCGAGATCACTTTTTGCTTTGATTATTTTTTTGTCTCATCCACCACAACACCAACATTGCTATTTTTGAGTCCTGTAATACCATGTATAAAACTTATCTTACCGTATAACTTCTCCAGCTTATCAATTTTTGAATTAGTATATAAATCCTTGTTTTCTTTTAAAATCTGAATGTATTTTTCTTTCGTGCGTTCTTCAATGTATTTCTTTATTTCTAAGTTTTCTGATGAATTATATATCTCCAGAAGCTTCTCAGTTTTCTCCTTTTTTAGACTATTGTCGATTTCCTTTATAGTTTTCTGATAACTATCTTCTGGCTCTGAATTAAATAAATTGCTGAACCAATTAGAAAAGGATGATTCCTTTTCTGTGTTATCTTCATTTTCAGTAGTATTCTTTATCTCAACAGACTGTTGCTCTGATAATACTTCTTCTTGCTCTGTTTGATTTCCCACTGTACTTACAGTTTTTTCATCCTCTGCCTGTTGCTCTAATTGTTTGTCCAATGTACTTATGGCTTTTTCTTTAGTAGCCTTACCTTCTAATCCACGTTGGATCTTTTCTTCTTTTGCTAGGGCAACTTGCTTTTCAGCTTCTCTTTCTTCCTTATCTTTTTTTACTTGAATAGCCTTATCTTTGCGTTGCTCCTCTTGTTTAGCAATAAATTCAGTTGAGTGCATACCGTCTAAAGCAGCCCAGCTAGATAACAATCCTGTTAACACTATTAATAAAGACATTATCCATGCCATTACCTTTTTGAATACAGTGCCGCTACTAAATAGAGGTAGTTTAGTTCTTATATTCCCTAAATTTGATATAAGTATATACGGAATAAGAACAAGGAATACAAATACGACAAAGCCCTGCCACCTTGAGACGGTATCATCCAACGCCGATAATGTCGAATCTCCAATTCCCATGAGCACAATAGCTAAAAGAACCATGACAACATATAGAACTATCGAAACAATCTTCTTCCATCTTTTGTTGGTTCTGAAGCCTGGTAATTGAGAAACTATTTTCTTAATCATTGAATACCTCCATAGAATTCTCTTAAATAATTTAGTTTTCTCTATCTGTCACTACTATGTATGAGATTGTCCTCCTTACTAACATAATGGAATAAAGCTAGAAAGCAGCATATAAAAGCCTGATCATCTTCTAGCAAGATGTCAAAACTATAATATATAAATTAATAGTGTTTCAGTGCGTACTAGACTTACAGATATTAAAAGATCTAGTTCTATAGATGCACTAATTATACGAAATTAAAAGCCTATAGTAAACATTAAAAAAGCTTATAGTTTGTTATGATTCCTCCTCATTTTATCTACTGTTGTATTGAGAGGGGCTGAAACAAAAATGGATTACGAGCTTTTGGGAAAGAGAATTCGTGAAGAAAGAAAAAGACTTAATCTGACTCAAGAAAAGCTGGCAGAAAGAATAGATTTATCCGAAGCGTATATAGGGCAAATTGAAAGAGGGGAACGAATTTTGTCCCTGGATACGCTGTTAAAAATCACGGATCAATTTGGCGTAACAGTTGATTACCTAATAAATAATTCATTAGATTCGAACGATGACCAATTTTTGAATCAGCTTAAAAAAATTATGATAGATCGTTCAATTAAAGAGAAAAAAATGATATTAGATGTCCTTAGAGTAATGCTGGCACATGTCGATGAGTTACAAGAGTAACAAGTAATTTCAGAAGCATATATATCTAAATAAAGTTATCTGTAATTTCTCTCAGAATAATATGTAATAATACTACAGCATCATACAATTATAGGTAATATGAACCGCTACATCAACTTTTTATGCGGTATTATCGAACTACATTCTGCTTATAGATAGCTATCCCCTATTGTTTGATAACAATATCTAAAAAAGAGAGTTGTCTATTCCATATAGACACTCTCTTATGGCTATTCTATTATTTCTCTTTTAATTTGGAAATTTCACTTCGACTATTTTCATCTGCGTACTTCTCGTGCAAATCTTTTGCTGTTTTGAATATGTCGAAACCATTTTCCAACGTCTTAATAATGGCATCAGATGCCGCATTTTGTGCCTGTTTCCAACGATTAATCAATTTATCACTCTCCTACTTTTTAGACTTGGTGGCAACCGAAATACCCGCACTAGCTCCCAAGATGTAGCCTAGCGCAGTTCCAGCTCCAGGTAAAATAAGCGTCCCAACAGCTGCACCTGTAGCTCCACCAACTAATGTCCCTGATGCCACATTTAATGTCTCAACAATTACTGATACAGGCCTTTTAATCAAGTTTCCTCACCTCCTTTCATAAAAACAAAAGAACACGACACATATGTCCGTGTTCCTCCAAGCTATAATATCGATTTTCTCCAATAATTATATGATTCAACACGTGGATACCAATGATATTACGATATGTTACTATAGATACCTTCAATCTTCCATATTTTAATTTTAGCTTCTCACAGACAAAAATGCTTTGCACCTCAAAGTGCAAAGCATTTTTGTTTGTTTGTTAAGTTAGGAATACCTATCGAGTAGGTATCAATAGAATAATATATATTTGGGATTTCAAACAATACTGAGAGTCTCCATAATAACGAAAATATCTGTTCTGTTTCAGATAGTAACTTCCAATTACTAAACTAATACTGTATGATTTGGACGCTTTGGAGGAACCGGAACATCTAATTCATTGTTATCAACCATAGTTTCAATCATACTCTTCAAGCTTTGCTTCCCTCTCAGTAGATTATCAACGAAAGGTTGGATCTGCTTACGTCTTGTGCTATCTGAAATTATCGGGATTAAAACTTCCTTTAGATCAACCTCAGCCACTTCAGCTAATCCATCAGATCCTCTAGCAAATGCCCTCATTTGTGTTGCGTAAAGTTCAGTTGAAAGAGCAACTATCAGGTCAAGTAAATACTCTTTCATTTGAGGAAGTACTCTCAGTCTGTAGCATCCATTAGTAACTACATAATTATCAGCTTCAGGTCCCACAAGGCACCATTTCGATACACTTCCCCATATTGAGCCTATATATAAGTCACCCGGTTCAGCAAAATGCTTAGCTCTGTCTGGTAATTCCCACCCTCTATACTCCGTACCTCTATATTCACCGTACCCTATGTCTTGTATTTCGATATACTTATATTTTTTTCTTGAGTCTATAGAGATGGAGTTACCTTTTGAGTTTTTTAGCTGAGGAATAACCTCAACTATTTCCCCTAACTTTAAATATTCGGAACTGCAAATTTCTTTTCTTAAAGTATATATTTTAGAACAGTATCTTTTAGGGTCAAATGTCAAAGACTGATCCTTTAGAACATCTTTGATACTTACTGACCATCCCTCTCCAGTATGAGTATCACTAGTTAGAAGCCATGGGGACTGTAAAGAAACGCTACTGTTCCTAAGGTCATCTATTGCAAAATCAAAGTCAGCATCAATGATCCTTTCACCCTCGTTATTTATAATAAAGCTTCCATCCTCCTCATTACGTTTGTACACGGGTTCTGCCCGCTTGTTTCCAACCTCCCACCCGACATTCTGTATCATTTCTACATTAAATTCATAATCATCATCATTCCGGCTATTCATTAATGGACTTGTTCGTTTTTCTAAAAATACAACACTCGCACTTACATCAGCACCACTAGTTTTAAATGTAAACCGCGGAAAAGAACAGATCGAAACAATTTTACAGTGTCTCAACATAAATTCACGAAGAACATGATATTTTAAAGACCGATTTCCCAAGTATCCGTTCGGAAGTATTATGGCAATTCTCCCTCCAGGCTTAGTCTGTTTAATACATACTTCTACAAACAGCATCCCTGCCTCTTGACTACTAGAGGTTGTATCTGACTTTTTTAATTGATTATTGCTAGGATCTAAAACCCATTCATGTCCTAAATCAAACAACGATAGTATACTTTTACGTTTTTCAATAATTCTTGTGCCAAACGGTGGGTTGCAAACAAGGATATCAAATTTATCCTTGTACTTATTTACAGTTTCCAGAGAATCCTCATGAAGAATATGAGTTTTTCCATCACCGTTTAAGAGCATATTTAGTATTGAAACTTGTACTGCATTAAGTGAATTATCGGCTCCCCATATACTATCAGCATAATTAGGATCAAACTTTCTTCCTCTGTGAAAAGCAGCCGTTAGAAAGTCAGCACTCCCACAAGCAGGATCTTTTATATGCTCTCCAAATTGAGGATTTAACACATCAATAATAAAATCAGTAACAGTAGTGGGGGTAAAGAACTGAGCTAGATCCCATCTATATAAGTCCTTAGCAAATTTCATATAGAATGTTTGAACTACATTTCGTTTTGAAGCTGTTAATTTAATTGGAGCTAAAATTTTTAATATATCAGTTAACACACTAGGCTTAACATTTAAATTATCATTTATTTTTTTGGGTAAATGCTTTTCATAATATGTTACTGCACGTGCCAAGACCAAGTTAAACTTATCCAGAGCCACCTCTTCTTTGTACCCAAGTAAAGTAAAATCTTGAATATCTAAAGGAGATAAGTTTCCATAATGCCCATGTTCGTCGAATAGCTTAGCTAAAATAAGTTGAAGTATTACCTCATATCTTTGCTCAGGATCTATGGAAGCCTTATGCAATATATCTTCAATACGTCCAAATACTTCAATCAAAGAATCGCTTGGTTTTGTATCGCCTAAAGTAAGTGGTTTTACATTGATTTTTGAACCAAATTTTGGTACAAGCGATAGTGGACCTTCCCTATATTCTTTATTCCCCTCAATCCATTCTTGCCAGAATATTCTCTGTTCTATATTATCCCAATATAAGCCAACCGCTTTTTGCTGCGAAGCAAAATCCAACATTGGTTTTACTTGTGTGTTTTTCACATAATCATAATTATGATTATTTTTTTTGACTTCACATAATAACACAGCGTGTTTAAGTAACTCATCTATGGTGTCTGTAATTGTTGAAACTGGACTGTCTAATACAATAAAATCAGCCCTAAAACTATTCCTTCCACTATTCCCGAATTTTTTTATAACAGCTTCAATTTTGAAGTTTTCTTTTGGATAGCCTTGCTTAATCAGATATTTAATTGCTTCTACTCGTGCGTACTCTTCCGTGGGGTTCAGCCCATCTTTACTCTTTTTAGTTGCCTTCAAAATTCCTCTTATAGGACAAATTAAAGTTAATTTTTCAGTAGCCATATCTTAACCTCATCTTTATTGATTTTTTTAATTCCTTTTAGTGTAATTCATAATCTCAAAAACATTAATTGCAATCAGTTTGTCTACATACCCAATTTTCTCATTTCTTACAGAGAAGTCAAATGAATATTAACTACGCAACAATGTTTAAAGTAGACAAGTGGTCTATCATATTTCCATTAATAACAAGTTTCGGTTAGATACGTCTACACTTGGTCTACAACTTAAGTGATACATAGCAAAAAACCCGCTGTTTAAGCGGGTTTTTAGAATGGAGGCGAGGGGAGTCGAACCCCTGTCCGAAGATAACGCAACATAAGCTTCTACGGGTGTAGTTACAGATTTGATGTCACCCTAGAGACTCCCTGTAACCGGATTCCCTTCGGGTCAGCCTGATTATCTTATTCAGCACACCTCAGGCGGAGATGTGACAGCGTAGCCCACTAAGAGTTGGGCCCTCATCCTGGCACATGGGCGATGCGAGGCGAGAGCACGTTTCACAGTTTCTTAGGCTGCGAAAGCGTAGTTAGTTTGTTGTTTGCCGTTTAATAGGCTTTAGCGTTGATAAAGCGGACGCGTCCCCACTACCCGCTACTCATGCCCGACCTACCCCCGTCGAATCCAAGAACGCCCCCTTAATAAAAAGGGTCTGGATCAATACGGTACGAGCGCATGAGTCTCGTCTTCCGAAATGTTCTGTAGATGCAGCCTTTCCCTCCATAAAAAGGGCTACACTGGGAAATGTCCTCATCCCATCGGTGTGAACCAACGGTATTTCATTTCCTCACAGACTTTGATTATACCACATTTTGATGCAAATGGATAGACGTGCAAGTGCCAGCTTACACTAGCTGATCCACGATAGATAAGGCAGCCTTACAACTCCTATCGCTCTGCTCATTCAATCAGCAAGCTGTAAAAGAGAGACAGCTACCAGTCATCGATAATCTCCATTACCCCAAAATATGATCCCTTTAACAACACTCACAATATCATCTGCTTTTGTTGTAAACGTTAGGTATAAGCTTCAATATCCATACCTAGCAATCAACGCTTTTGATTATCCCGCAATGCACGTTGGATATCACGTTGAGCATCCCGCTTCGCCGCTGTGGCGCGTTTGTCATGCTGCTTCTTACCTTTACCCAGACCGATTAGCAGCTTCGCGTAACCGTTACGGATATAGATTTTTAGCGGCACGATTGTGTAGCCGTCGCGTTTGGATGCGCCGATGAGCTTGCTGATCTGCTCTTTGTGCAGCAGCAGCTTACGTGTGCGAGTTGGGTCTGCCGGATTGCTACGGTTGCCTTCCTCAAACGGGCTAATGTGCATGTTATGCAGGAATACTTCGCCGTTACGGATCGTGGAAAAGGCATCGTTGATGTTCGCGCGGGCGCGGCGCAACGATTTGATCTCGGTTCCGGTCAGTACCATACCTGCTTCATACGTGTCCTCGATAAAATAATCGTGGGACGCTTTTTTGTTCTGGGCGAGTACTTTGTTTTCACTCTTTTTGGTCGCCATATGGAATTGCTCCTTCCGTCATTGCTCCCCCATACGGGGTGGCTGCGAGGATGAGTTGGCGGCTAGTTGTACCTCTCGGTATACTCTATCCGATCAATCTCATACCGCAGCCCATATGCTCTATTTTATTCGTTCTCTGTATTTTTTTTCTTCGGCTTGCGTCTACGCTTAGGCTTGGCGTCACCGGATGGGTTCACGGATACGGATGTATCGTTCGCCGTCGGTGCTACCGAACCTTCGCCAGATTTCTTACGACGTTTGCCTTTGTTCTTTTTCTCGGGTTCAGGGCTGTTGTAGCCGCCTTTGCCAGAGCCGAATGCGAAGCTACGTCCTGATCCAGATGAACGGGAGCTGGATTCGCTTCTTGCCGGAGTAGACAGGGTAACGCCTTTGTCCTTTTTCCGTCTATTTTTGCTGGAGCCATTATTTTCACCGTTTACAGCTGTGGATGGGTTGGCGTTGTTGCCTTTTGATGGATTGGTGTTACCACCCGCTGCTGGGCTATTGCCATTGCCTGTTTTGGATTTCGCTTTTTTCGCAGCTTTGCCGAACACTTCGGCTTTTTTAGCGTTTTTGTTCTTGCCTCTGCCGCCGCGACCTTTACGTTCGCCGCTAGCTGCGCCATTACCACCGCCATTTCCACCACTACGGCTGCCACGTCCACCGCGACGCTCGCTCTCACTGCGTCCTCCACGGTCGGAGCGACGATTGCTTTTCGGCATATCGGTCAGTTCAAAGTCAATCGTATGGTCGTCCATATTCACGTTAGCTACGCGAATCGTCACGGTGTCACCAATGCGGAACACGCGGGACGTACGCTCGCCCAGCAGGATCATCTGCTTGTCGTCAAAATGGTAATAGTCGTCAGTCAGCATACCGAGACGGATCAGTCCCTCAACGGTGTTTTCCAACTCGATAAACATACCGAAGCCAGTTACGCTGCTGATCAGCCCTTCGAATTCTTCGCCTACTTTGTCGAGCATATACTCGGCTTTTTTCAGCTGGTCGGTATCACGTTCCGCATCTACAGCCACACGCTCGCGCTCCGATGATTGCTGGGCAATGTCTGGCATACGAGATTCCAGATATGCTTGACGATCCGGCGTCAGTCCGTTGCCGCCGTTCTCGATTACTTCGCGAATGACGCGGTGGATGACCAGATCGGGGTAACGACGAATTGGCGATGTGAAGTGACTATAGTATTCCGCAGCCAAACCAAAGTGACCGGAGCTGTCAGCGGAGTATTTCGCTTGTTTCATCGACCGTAGCATCATGGTGCTGATGACAGTCTCTTCTTTTTCACCCTTCACTTCGTCCAGCAACTGCTGAAGTGCGCGCGGGTGGATCAGATTGCCAGTACCTTTCACCGCATAACCAAAGTTCTGCACGAATCCGAGGAAGTTTTGCAGCTTCTCCTGATCCGGGTTTTCGTGAATCCGGTATAGGAATGGCACTTTCAGCCAATGGAAATGCTCGGCAACAGTTTCGTTCGCTGCCAGCATGAATTCTTCAATAATCTGCTCGGCGATAGAACGCTCACGTTTGACGATATCGACCGGTTTGCCGTTTTCATCAAGCAAGATTTTGGATTCTTCAAAATCAAAATCGACCGCGCCACGGCGGATACGATTATCGCGCAGCTTCATTGCCAGCTCGCGCATCAGCTTGAAGTCGTCGATCAGCGGCGCGTAACGCTCCAGCAGTTCTGGTTCTTCGTCCTCCAGAATGCGGCGTACGTTTTTGTAGGTCATTCGCTCTTTGGTTTTGATCACACTAGTGAAGACGTCGTGCTTGACCACCTTCATATTCGCGTCAAATTCCATTTCGCAGCTTAATGTCAAACGATCCACCTGCGGATTCAAGCTACAAATACCGTTAGACAAACGGTGTGGCAGCATTGGAATCACACGGTCAACCAAATACACGCTACATCCACGATTGTACGCTTCATTGTCCAGCTGGGAGCCTTCACGCACGTAATAACCGACATCGGCGATATGCACGCCTAGACGGTAATTGCCGTTCTCCAGACGCTCTACGTTGACCGCATCATCCAGATCCTTCGCATCTTCGCCGTCAATCGTAACGATGTTCTTGCCACGCAGATCGCGGCGACCCTGCTGCACGATCTCTTCTTCGGTAATCTCGTCTGGCGCGCCTTGCGCCTCATCCATCACTTCATCTGGAAAAGCTTCCGGCAGCTGATGCTTGCGGATAATGGAGATAATATCTACGCCCGGATCATCCTTATGTCCGAGTACCTCAATGACACGACCTTCGGCAGCCGCGCGTCCTTCGGGATAATTAACGATCTCAGCAACGACCTTCTCGCCATCTACCGCACCGTTAAAATGCTCCTTCGGAATAAAAATGTCGCGGTTGATGCGCTTGTCATCTGGCAGCACAAAGCCATACGTGTCCAGCCCTTGGAATACGCCGACAATGCGGGTATTTTTACGAACCAGCACGCGGACAATGACGCCTTCCATGCGTCCACCAGACGCGTTGCGAGACGTTACTTTGACCAGTACGGTATCACCGTTCATGGCGGTGTTCAGGTCATTAGCATGGATATACACATCGCCATGCTCACGGTCTTCAGGGATTAGGAAAGCAAAGCCTTTCGCATGTGCCTGCACCCGTCCTTTGACCAGATCCATCCGTTCCGGTACGCCATATCGATTGGCGCTGTTCACCACTACATCACCGGACTCTTCCAGTCGGTTCAGCAGCTTGACGAGTTCTTTGAAGTCCGAAGCATCCTCAATCTGAAAATGTTCCTCCAACTCCTGATACGTCATCGGTTTATAAGCGGTATCCCGCATAAAGTTTAATAATTGTTCTTCTGTAATCATTGAATTCACCTCGGCCCACCTTCAGCAGCGATCACGCCCATCCGGCTCATATGTATTGCTAGTTTTATGTGCTCTATACGCTGGTCTGTGTCGGTGATGGATGAGTAAAACGCAGACCTGTCCATGATCTGCACGGACATCTGCGTTTCAGAAAGCCACTTCGATCATGTTTCATTTAGTATACACATACCCTAGTATACACTAAATTAATCCCCTGCCTGTATTCCTGCAAAAAAAAGGGCGGCATGCTCGTTACCCTCTCCTTGGTTAAGGGGAACGAATATGCCGCTAAATGGTCTTGCACATCATGGACTTCGGTCTTGCTTCAACTTACATGGGAATAATGGACAAGCTCGGGAACAGTTCTGATTATACGGGGGGTATGTGAATTCTATATGAACAGACTGGAGGGGAAACGAGTTTTTTTGCGGGGGTTATTTGGATGCAGCATGCACTCCGGGAAGGAATAAGGGAACGGACTCCGGTGGAGGGGCGAGAATCTATGGAATAGGAGATACTTGTAGATTCTCGCCCCTCCAAAGTCGTCCTTTTCCCTTATTTCCTTCCCTACGTTACGTGCGGATTGCATCCTGTGTAAAGACCATGCACAGGGGGAGTGAAAACTGGTTTCTTGCGCTACGCGCCTATGTCTGTAGCAGAGGAAGTATGTAAAGATGATTTGCGTGGTGTAGTCGGCTTCTTATCTTATACTGTTGTTTAGTGGTTTTGATCATATGAACTTTAGTTTTGAGCGTTTTGTATCGCTTTTTGATTTATATGACAGAACGGAGGAAACGGATTGGGCTGCCATCCATATAAAAACAGCCCTTTCACCGCTAGCAATAGCGTGTGAAAGGGCTGTTGGTGGTGCTGGTGTGTCTTATTATCTGAATACAGCGACCAGGATGGCAAGGATGAAGAATGCGGCTCCTAGGCCGGCTGTGGTGCGTTGCAGGACGAGGTCCATGCCGCGTGCTTTGGTTTTGCCAAAAAGATGCTCAGCGCCGCCGGAGATGGCACCGGAAAGACCAGCACTTTTACCTTTTTGCAGCAGTACAACGATAATCAGAGCAACCGAGATAATAGTAAGCAGGATCTGCAAAGTTAATTGCATAATTTCCACCTCCTTGAAGGATTCGCCGAGCCTCTATAAATGTATATGTACAGGTTATCCAACCATATCACTCTATAGAAACAGCATTTATAGTTTATCATATTCGGCAAGCAGATAGCAACGATTTCCTGATGACGCTTTATATACAAATAAAAAAACAGCCATCCGTCGAAACGGATGGCTGCTGTCCGGGAACATGGTGGCTGTAACGGCTAAGTAGCGGCTCAGGCCGTTGTTGTCGATGTGTTCACGGTCAGCCGCGACGCCCATTCCCCAAACGGATGGCTTGCAGCATACGAATATGCTGTGCAGCTGTATCTGCTCTCCACAGCCGGATTCAGCGCTCCGGGTGAAGGTCAGATGTATATAGTTGTATAAAAATGATATTCCGACAGGATCGCGATATGAACATTTCGTCGATAACCGATGCTAGGTTAAGGTTCGTCCTGCCCTACGCTCTCTGCGGAACCCATTCTCTTATCGGCAACGCGCATCCATTCTATGGAGTGCAAGGAAAGTAGGAAAAGAATGGATGACCTCTTTGTATCGCAGTCTATCATGACGCGTTACCGGGTATGACTTGATCTCACCAAAATAGGGATGGCATCGCAGGCAAGCACCATAAGCAATTGTCTGCAAACCCTTTATTTCGTGCGATGATTTATCGTTATTCTACTTCCGAAGAATCCGAAATTACTTCGTCAGACCACGGTGCTCAGTCAGGTTGTAGAAGGATTTCAGGCCGTGGTATTGAGCCAGTTCGCCCAGACGGTCTTCGATGCGAAGCAGTTGGTTGTATTTTGCAATACGGTCGGTACGGGAAGGTGCACCTGTTTTGATTTGACCAGCGTTGGTAGCAACCGCGATGTCAGCGATTGTGCTGTCTTCGGACTCACCGGAACGGTGGGAGACAACAGCTGTGTAACCAGCGCGTTTCGCCATTTCGATCGCTTCGAATGTTTCAGTCAGCGTACCGATTTGGTTTACTTTGATCAGGATGGAGTTACCGATACCTTCTTCGATACCGCGACCCAGACGCTCAGTGTTCGTTACGAACAGATCGTCACCAACCAGTTGTACTTTGCTGCCCAGTTTGTCGGTCAGCAGTTTCCAACCTTCCCAGTCATCTTCAGAGCAACCATCTTCGATGCTGATGATTGGGTATTTTTCTACCCATGAAGCCAGCAGGTCTACGAACTCAGCAGAAGTGAAGGATTTGCCTTCGCCTTCCAGTACGTATTTACCATCTTTGTAGAACTCAGTGGAAGCAACGTCCATACCGAGGAATACGTCAACACCGGGTTTGTAACCAGCTTTTTCGATTGCTTCGATGATGGAGCTCAGTGCTTCTTCGTTGGAAGTGAAGTTAGGAGCGAAACCACCCTCGTCACCTACAGCTGTGTTCAGGCCTTTGCTGCTCAGTACGGATTTCAGGTTGTGGAAGATTTCCGCACCTGTACGCAGAGCTTCTTTGAACGATGTAGCGCCAGCAGGGATAACCATGAACTCTTGTACGTCCACGTTGTTGTCCGCGTGCTCACCACCGTTGATGATGTTCATCATTGGTACTGGCAGTTGTTTTGCGTTGAATCCGCCCAGGTAAGCGTACAGTGGCAGGTCCAGAGCTTCAGCAGCAGCGCGTGCTACAGCCATGGAAACAGCCAGGATCGCGTTAGCGCCCAGTTTACCTTTGTTTGGAGTACCGTCCAGCTCGATCATTTTGCGGTCGATGCTCAGTTGGTCAACAGCGTCCATACCGATTACTTCTGGAGCGATAATGTCGTTTACGTTGCTAACTGCTTTCAGAACACCTTTACCCAGGTAACGGGATTTGTCGCCGTCACGCAGCTCAACAGCTTCGTGAGCACCAGTGGATGCACCGGAAGGTACGATCGCGCTAGCTACAACGCCAGATTCCAGATATACTTCTACTTCGACAGTCGGGTTACCGCGGGAGTCGAGGACTTCACGGCCATACACGTTAGTAATAATCGTCATGATTTAAAAGTCTCCTTTAAAATAGGTTTGATCAGGTCACAGCGACTATGGCTGTGTACCTTTATATATAGGAACGCATGACTGCAACAAAGCAGGCGATTTCAGCGGAACATGCAGAGCATGTTAATGCGTCTGCCGGTCGCAGCCTCGTTCATCTCAATAGGAAAAAGCTTACTTACGGCTAGAAATGATCGATGTACCGGTCATTTCGTCTGGTTTTGCAATTTGCAGCAGATCAAGGATCGTTGGTGCAATATCACCCAGAATACCGCCTTCACGCAGTACAACATTCTTGTCCGTTACGATAAACGGAACTGGGTTTGTTGTATGCGAGGTTTGTGGACGGCCATCTTCGTCGATTTCTGTTTCAGCGTTACCATGATCGGCAGTAATCAGCGCTACGCCGCCTTTGGCAAGAATCGCTTCCACGACACGACCGACACATTCGTCTGTCGTCTCAACGGCTTTGATCGTCGGCTCCAGCTTACCAGAGTGACCAACCATATCCGGGTTGGCAAAGTTCAGGATGATCGCATCCTGACGTTCCGCTTCGATCTCGGCGATACAAGCATCCGCCACTTCACGCGCACTCATCTCTGGTTGCAAATCATAGGTAGCTACTTTTGGCGAGTTGATCAGAATACGAGTCTCGCCTTCCAGTTCTACATCACGACCGCCACTGAAGAAGAAGGTAACGTGTGGGTATTTCTCAGTTTCGGCAATACGCAATTGCTTTTTACCGTTTTGAACGAGTACTTCGCCCAGCGTATTGTCCAGACTTTTCGGTCCAAAAGCAACATGACCTACGACGGTTGCACTGTATGTGGTAAGACATACATAGTACAGCTCCTTCGGATAGTCACCGCGCTCGAAGCCTTCAAAGTCGTGCTGTGTAAATGCTTGGGACAGCTGGATCGCACGGTCAGGACGGAAGTTCAGGAAGATGACAGAATCTCCACTGCTTACCGTACCGGTCGGTTGACCCTCAGCATCTACGATAACAGCTGGTACAACAAACTCATCGTACACTTCTTCTTTGTAGGAAGAAGTTACCACACTCAGCGGGTCCTTGAATTGAGGACCTTCGCCGTAAGCAATGGCACGGAATGCTTTTTCGACACGATCCCAACGTTTGTCGCGGTCCATGGCGTAATAGCGTCCTTGTACGGTAGCGATTTTGCCGACACCGATGCTGTTAACTTTCTCAACCAGTTGCTCCATGAAGCCTTTACCACTGTCCGGCGCTACGTCGCGACCGTCCAAGAATACGTGGATCAGCACATCATGAAAGTCATGTTTTTTCGCCATTTCTAGCGTTGCAAACAGGTGGTCGATATGACTGTGTACACCGCCGTCAGACAGCAGCGTGAATAGGTGCAGCTTTTTGCCGTTTGTTTTGGCATTTTCGAATGCGCCGACCAGTGCTTCGTTGTGGAAGTACTCGCCGTCACGAATCGATTTGGAAATGCGGGTCAAATCCTGATATACGATACGGCCTGCGCCGATATTCAGGTGGCCAACTTCCGAGTTCCCCATTTGACCTTCTGGCAGACCTACGGCTTCGCCGCAAGCTGTCAGCGTCGTATGCGGATATTGTTGAAGGTAACGGTCATAGTTCGGTTTTTTCGCCTGAGCAACACCGTTGCCTTCGACTTCCGGACGCAGACCGAAACCGTCCATGATGATTAATGCTACCGGTTTTGGAACTGACATTTACTTCGCCCCCTCAACCAGCTGAATGTAAGACTCAGGCTGAAGACTTGCGCCGCCGACGAGTGCTCCGTCAATATCGCTTTGTCCCATGTACTCCTTCACGTTCTCAGGCTTCACGCTACCGCCGTATTGAATACGAACTGCGTTTGCCACTTCTTCGTTGTACAGGTCTTTCACAACGCCACGAATGTAGGAAATAACTTCATTCGCATCAGCGGAAGTGGAAGATTTGCCCGTTCCGATTGCCCAGATTGGCTCGTAAGCGATAACGGTTGCTTTTGCTTGCTCTTCGCTCAGACCAGCAAATGCGCCTTCGGTTTGTACTTTACATACATCCTTGGTTTGATCGCTTTCGCGCTCTTCCAGCTTTTCGCCTACGCAGACGATTGGCGTCAGGTCATGACGGAATGCAGCAAGTACTTTTTTGTTTACGATCTCGTCGGTTTCGCCAAAATATTGACGACGCTCGGAGTGACCGATGATTACATAGTCCACGCCGAGATCTTTCAGCATAACGCCGCTGATCTCGCCAGTGAATGCGCCATTGTCTTCAAAGTGAAGGTTTTGCGCGCCGATTTTGATAGAAGTGCCTTTTACCGCTTCTACCAGAGCTGGCAGGTTGGTGAATGGTGCACAGATTACGCTCTCTACGCCTTCCACTTCTGCTTTGCCTTTGATATCTTCGATGAATGCTTTCGCTTCTGGAACGGTTTTAAACATTTTCCAGTTGCCGGCAATGATTGGTGTTCTCACTGCTGTATCACTCCTTCTATTCCATACTGCCTATATTGTAAACTTATTTATCGTTAAGTGCCACAACGCCAGGAAGTGCTTTACCTTCCATGAACTCCAGGGAAGCACCGCCGCCTGTGGAGATATGGTCCATTTTATCAGCCAGGTGGAACTTCTCAGCTGCTGCTGCGGAGTCACCGCCACCGATAACAGTGTAAGCATCTGTTGTTGCGCAAGCTTCTGCTACTGCACGAGTACCGTGGGAGAATGGCTCGATTTCGAATACGCCCATTGGTCCGTTCCAAACAACCAGTTTGGAGTTTTTGATCACGTCAGCATAGATCTCACGTGTTTTGGGACCGATGTCGATGCCTTCCCAATCAGCTGGGATGTCGCCAACTTCAACGATTTTTGTGTTTGCATCTGCACTAAAGTCGTCGGAGATTACGATATCTACTGGCAGGTAGAAGTTTTTGCCCAGTTGTTTTGCTTTTTCAATAAAGCCCAGTGCTACATCCAGTTTGCTCTCGTCCAGCAGGGATTGACCTACTTCGTGACCTTGAGCTTTCATGAATGTATAGGACAGACCGCCACCGATGATTACGTTGTCTGCCAGATTCAGCAGGTTGTCGATCACATCGATTTTGTCTTTTACTTTGGAACCACCAACGATTGCTGTGAAAGGACGCTCTGGATTGTTCAGGGCTTTACCCAGTACATCCAGTTCTTTCTCCATCAGCAGACCAGCTACTGCTGGCAGGTGATGCGCGATACCTTCTGTGGACGCATGTGCACGGTGAGCCGCGCCAAATGCGTCGTTTACGAACAGGTCAGCCAGCTCAGCGAATGCTTTTGCCAGTTCTGGATCGTTTTTCTCTTCGCCTGCATGGAAACGAACGTTTTCCAATACCAGAACGTCGCCGTCTTTCAGTTCAGCGATTTGAGCTTTGACTGCATCACCAGTCGACTCATCTGCTTTTGCTACCGGTTTGCCCAGCAGTTCGGACAGACGCTCAGCTGGAGCAGTCAGTCTCATGGACTCCACTACTTCACCTTTTGGACGACCCAAGTGGCTCGCCAGCAGGACTTTTGCGCCTTTTTCGATCAGGTAGTTAATGGTTGGCAGCGTTTCGCGGATACGTTTGTCATCCGTGATTTTGCCATCTTCCATAGGTACGTTGAAATCTACACGTACGAATACTACTTTGCCAGCTACTTCTACATCACGCACACTTTTTTTGTTCATTGTCTTACCTCCATGCCCGTAATTTTAAGCTTTACCAAATCGGAACCGGCTGCACTATGTACAGCACGTAACTTAGAAAAAGCGGAAACAAATAAGATCTGTTTCCGCTTTATGGAATTAATATTTATTTCAGCGTATGGCTGGTATTAGCCTTTGTTCGCGAAGAACTCAAGCGTACGAACCAGTTGAGCTGTGTAAGACATTTCGTTGTCGTACCAAGCTACCGTTTTAACCAGCTGTTTGTCGCCAACTGTCAGAACGCGAGTTTGAGTCGCATCGAACAGGGAACCGAAAGTCATACCTTTAATGTCAGAAGATACGATTTCGTCTTCAGTGTAACCGTAAGTTTCTGGATCGGAAGCTTCTTTCATTGCTGCGTTTACTTCGTCAACTGTTACATGTTTCTCCAGAACAGTTACCAGCTCAGTCAGGGAACCAGTTGCTACTGGTACACGTTGTGCGCCACCATCCAGTTTGCCTTGCAGTTCTGGGATTACCAGACCGATTGCTTTCGCAGCACCAGTGGAGTTAGGGATGATGTTCTCAGCCGCTGCACGAGCACGACGGAAGTCACCTTTCGCATGTGGAGCATCCAGTGTGTTTTGGTCGCCAGTGTAAGCGTGGATTGTTGTCATCAGACCTTCAACAACGCCGAATTTGTCTTGCAGTGTTTTTGCCATAGGTGCCAGGCAGTTTGTTGTGCAAGATGCGCCGGAGATAACTGTTTCAGTACCATCCAGAATTTCGTGGTTTACGTTGTAAACGATTGTTTTCATGTCGCCAGTTGCTGGAGCGGAGATAACAACACGTTTAGCGCCAGCTTTCAGGTGAAGCTCAGCACTTTCTTTGGTTGTGAAGAAACCAGTACATTCCAGAACGATGTCTACGCCCAGGTCGCCCCATGGCAGTTCTTCAGGGTTACGGTTAGCCAGAACTTTAACTTCTTTACCGTTTACTTTGAAGAAACCATCGTGTACTTCAACATCACCGTTGAATTTACCTTGAGTAGTATCATATTTCAAAAGATGTGCCAGCATTTTAGCATCTGTCAAATCGTTGATTGCTACAACTTCGATACCTGCTACGTCTTGAATACGACGGAATGCCAGACGTCCGATACGTCCAAAACCGTTAATACCAACTTTAACCATGAGTGAATTCCTCCCAGAAATAAGTTTGATGAAATTTATGCAATCAAGACAAGATTCGCTTGAATCTGTCGAGACAGTGATAATGATAGAATAGGATTGCGTTTGACCCTGCAAACGCCTAGTGCGTTGTACGTATAATCGGGAAATGTTTCCCTGCTGCTGCCGGATAAAGGTACTGTGTTCTTACTCTATAGAAGAAACTACAGTTCCTTGACGATCTCCCTAGCAGCAGCTTCGTCGATGACCAGAATATCTTCCTGACCAAATTTGAGCACGGAATGAATGGACTGTGCCTTGCTCTTACCACCAGCGATGCCAATCACTACCTCTGCATTGGCGATATCCTCCAGCTGCAACCCAAGGGTCAGCATATGGTGGACCGTTTCGCCTTGCTCGTTAAAATAGTGACCGAACGATTCGGCGACGGCACCCGCTTTGCGGATTTCCTGTACAAGCTGCGGGTCCAAGCGGCGACGGCGTACCATTTCCATGGCATCACCGATACCGTGAATGATAATGCGTGCGCGCCGGATAAACTCGACGATCTCACGTACATTTTCATCCTCGTACAGCAGCTCGTAGGCATCTCTGCGCAGCAGATCAGGCACATGCAGCAGCCGGTACTGCGCGCCAACCCGCTTCGCCATCGTCGATACGATGGAGTTCGCTTGGTATTCCATGTTTTCGCCAAGTCCGCCTCTTGCCGGAACGAACCAGGCATTTTTGAGCGGAGCCGGCAGTGTCGGACTGAGTTGCTCAGCAACTTCAGCCAATGTAAAACCGCCGGTGACCGCTACGATATCATCTTCGCGCATCACACTGAGCAGCGCCCTTGCGCCTGCCCGTCCAAGATGTTGCTTGGTACTTGCAGATGTGTCGCAATCGCCGGGCACAATGACCACCTGCTGCAACCCGTAGGCATCGCGGATGCGTTCCTCCAGTGCAGACAGTCCCAGCAATTCTTCCATAATAGGTTCCAGCTCGTCAAGCAGTTGTCTGCCCGCTTCGCTGACTTTCATTCCGGTGCTCTCGATCTCCAGCAGTCCCTGGGACTTGAGCAAATCGGTTTCGGCGCGCAAGACGCGCTCCGTCATGCCCAGAGACGATGCAAGTGCTCTTCGTCCGACCAATCCCGTCAGCATGACCTGATGTAAAATGGCATATCGCTTTTTGAGTACGTCGGTGAGATCGGGCAGAAGCTGCTTCTGTATTTCAAGTAATTTTCGCATGCTTTCCACTCCTGCAACTTATCTCGCTCAGTGTAATCTGGTTCATTTCAACCAGGCTGGGTATATGGACTCAAAACGTCCCGGCATAACTTTTTAAGTCCCACTACTATATTAACCAATTTCCGGCTTAGAATCAAGTCTAGACGATAACTATTTATGGCAGGTTTACGTTACACTTTTCACAGGGTCATTGCTTGCTTTTTAAACTTATCTATTCTATAATCAGTCTTGCTGTTGTTTCATATGCGCCCGTGGTCCAATGGATATGACGTAGGCCTCCGAAGCCTGAGATCCAAGTTCGATTCTTGGCGGGCGCGCCATTGCTTTCTACTTTATACATATTGCATTCCCTCTACTGTTATATCAGACAATTGTTAAGCCTGTATTATTATATAGAAGATATTCACGTAACCAGCAGATGCTGGTTATTTTTGTATGATCTGCCGGTAAAGCAGCACTACTATGCGGCTAATGATACTGGTTCCATGGAAAAAGGAGCACATTGCAACGCTGCCCTTTTCTTCATTAACCCATTTTCAGGTAAATTAGGCATTTTTGCAGAGGATAGTTTGACTTTCTTTGACTTTTAGTTTGAACTACCCTATAATGTGGTAAGAACAATTGATTATTTATATTGTTTGGACTATGATTCCACTATATTCATAACATTTACGATGATCGTAATTTTAAGGAGGGTTTCTAGTGAGTTATATCCCAATGGTCGTTGAACAGAGCAGCCGCGGTGAACGCGCCTATGATATCTATTCCCGTTTGTTGAAAGATCGTATCATTTTCCTCGGTTCCGAAGTCAATGATATGGTGGCAAACGCGATTATTGCACAAATGCTGTTCCTGGAAGCCGAAGACCCAGAAAAAGATATTCATCTGTACATTAACAGCCCAGGCGGTTCCATTACGGCGGGCATGGCTATTTATGATACAATGCAATTCATCAAAGCGGACGTGTCCACAATCTGTGTCGGCATGGCTGCAAGTATGGGCGCATTCCTGCTGAATGCAGGCGCTAAAGGCAAACGCTTCGCGCTGCCAAACAGTGAAGTAATGATTCACCAACCACTCGGTGGTGCGCAAGGTCAAGCAACGGACATCGAAATCCGTGCTCGCCGCATTCTGAAAATGCGCGATAAGCTGAACAAAATCTTGGCAGATCGTACTGGTCAACCGCTGGAACGTATCGAACGCGATACAGACCGTGACTACTTCATGAGTGCTGCTGATGCTGCTGAATACGGCCTGATTGATAAGGTAATCGAAAAAACACCTCCACAAGGCGTGTAATACGCTGGCTGGAATATAAAAAGCTGCAATGGCATGATGCCGTTGCAGCTTTTTTGCATGTCGTTTTGTATATCGTATAGTGTAATAGCAGCTAATCTTCATTGGCTATATCATTCATGACTCTCTATATTCTAACCTGCATAGGAATCATCACATTCATACATTACATTAGCCCAGAAGCGGCTCGTCGGTGAGCAGCACACGATGACGATGCGAACCGTGCAGCTCTAATATGATCAACTCATTCGTCCCTTCCACTAGCAGAGGCGCTGGAATATACAGCGTTCGCTGTGGTCCACGATTCCAATATCGTCCCAAGTTGAAGCCATTCAAGTATACGATCCCTTTTTGCCAGCCCTTCATATCAAGAAACGTATCTCGGCGCTGAGACACCTCGAAGGTCGTCCGGTAAAAGGTAGGTTTCTCACCCTCTGCCTCTAGCATAGTATCCAGCGCATTGCGTGACGATATGGCGGCATACTCCGCTCCTATCGGTAATTGTCCATCTAACGAATAGATCACCCAATCATATAGAAACTGATTGCCCAAACGCACGCCTTCGGTAATACCTTTACGATCCAGCAGATGTGGACCGTAGTTGATCCGCCCCATATTTTCTACCAAAATGCTAAGTCTGGCTCCCTGTACTCCGATGTCCAGCTTCAGCGACTGAGCATCTGGATCAGAACGGTCAATGACACCAGCATAGCGACCATCTACAAACACCTGTGCACGATCACGCACTTCTTGAATATACAATTCCGTATTCGGCAATGGACCGGAGACAGTTGTCGTATATAGTACAAATCCATAGCTTTGCCCCAGCTCCTCCATTGTCAGTGGATATGGCGAATACACCGGTTCAGGGCAGAGCAGATCTAATATGCTAAATAGACCTACACTTTCGGTAAATTCTAGCTCGCCATATCCATATGACTTGATAGGCTCTGGCAGTGGTGGCGGTGTCAGTCCGCGATAAGCGTGCAGCACCTGCCGTACAAGATGATATTTATTAGTAAACTGCCCCGATTCGCTGAGCAGCGCGTTATAGTCATAGCTTGTAATCGTTGGCTCATACGTCTGAATATGATTCGCTCCATTATAAAAGCCAAAATTCGTCCCACCATGGAACATATAAAAGTTAACCGACGCGCCTGCTTCCAGCATCCGGCGCAATTCATCGCCCACATTGCCAGCATCACGCACATGATGCTCCTCACCCCAATGATCAAACCAGCCATTCCAATACTCCATGCACATCAACGGTTGCTCCGGCTGATGCTGGCGCAATTTGTGAAATGCCTGCTCTGGCTCGGAGCCAAAATTAACCGTCATTAGCGTACCTTCCACATGACCCGCAGTCAGCAGCTCATGCTCTGGACCATCGGATGTAAACAGCAGCACATCTATCCCACGCGAGATCAACGCATCGCGTACATACTTCAGATAAGCGGTATCGTTACCATAGCTGCCGTATTCATTCTCCACCTGTACGGCTAGAACAGGTCCTCCATTTGTACATAGATACGGCAGTAGACGTGGAATCAGCTCATCATAATAGCGGTCGATTGCCTGCAAATATCCGGGGTAGCTGCATCGAACACGCATGTTTGGATCAGCTAACAGCCAAGATGGCAATCCGCCAAATTCCCATTCTGCACAAATATACGGGCTCGGACGCAAAATAACCCACAAATCCAGTCGAGCGGCTATTTCTATATAAGCACCTACATCCGCCATACCATCAAAGTTGTATGCTCCCGGCGCAGGCTCATGCAGATTCCAAGGAATATACGTTTCCACACAGTTAAAACCGGCTGCCTTCAAGCGCAGCAAACGATCCTCCCAGTATTCTGGTACGATTCGAAAATAGTGCATTGCTCCAGAAATGATCGTTATCGGTTCATCGTGCCATACAAACGATCCATTACGCACATCAAATGGTGTCATGCCTACAGTCTCCTTTATGTTGGGAATCAAACAGGCGGAGTACCCGTGTTTATGAAGAGAGATACAGTAAGATTATGTACCCGTTTGGCTGCATATATTGTACCATCATCCGACAATATGCAGCGAAAAAAAGAAACCTGTGCGCATGTAGATTGTGAAAATGCGTCACAGGTCGGATATAGCTATTCTCATGAAGCAGGCAAATCGCATGATGATTGGATGCAATCAAATACGAAAGGCGCATATTATATGATGAAGCAGGATTATTTATATGCGTTCAACGGATTGGTGCCGGATGGCAGGACTTGATTGAACGTAAATCCGAAGTCGGGATTGCCAGTCATACCAGATGTAATATCCGTGATTTGGAAAAAGATATGGAAGCCGCTGTCTGTCAGATAATAGTTATTCATATACTCATTTGATGTGGCACTCAGCGCATTAAACTTTTTCAAGGAATCATTAGGAGAATCGGTAGATTTGCGAATCTCCTTCTGGATCAGCGTTTTCAATGTCTGCTCATAATTGGCATTGGATGTTAGCAAATCATCCAGTGGAATCAATTTGCCGTCACGCAGAGAAAAATTCATACTTGCCATCAAAACATCGCCCTGTGTATTGCCCAAAAATTGATTATTGCTCAATATAAAGCTGACAATACCATTCTGGTTATACGTCATGCGATAACCGCTGATCACATCGTAACGATTCTCCTTGGATACAGAAGAACCAAGCGCTTTGATTTTCTTTTGATGCTTCGTCAGAAATTGTTGAAAATAATCTTTCAATTGGTGATTGATCGCTGTTTGGACAGCAGTATTGTCCAGACCAGTAATGACCGGATAGGTGATATCAATCGACGCATTAGCATTGCTGACTTTGGAGGTTAACGCAGTCGGCGTTACCGTAATATCGTTCATCCCTGCTTGTGTCAGATTGATCGTCCGATTGTTATGACTCGAAAGGACGAGATAGTTAAATGGCTCTGCTAATGCTTGCGCCTGTACATACGCGACGCCTTTGACGATTTTGGAATCGTAATGTTCACCGAACAGTCCGTTGTTAAAGCTAACATATACGCCGTCGTCACCGGAGCTAAGTGGATTATGCAGATCATAGGTAGCAGATGTTTTCCCTTTGGTCGCAGTGATCATTTGGGTTCTGCTGCTATAGCTTAATGTATAGCCCATCGCTCTGAGTGTATCTTTGAGTGGTACTAGCGTGTTTCCCGCTTTGCTTCGTATGGCTGAGGCACGGATTGCTTTGCCATTCACCTGTATAGCAATAACTGATTGGGTCGTGCTCGTGTTACTCGATGTACTTGTTGTCGCTGCTTGAGCAGCAAAAGCATTGCTTGGCAGAATGGCGATTGTTCCCGCAGCAGCCAGACTGCTTGCCAATACGAGTGCGGCTATCTTTTGAATATAGCCTGTCTGTTTGAGCTTGTATGATTGGTCCATGAATCTCTCTCCTTGTTCAATAAGTCGATTGCAACATCCATTCAGTATATAGACAGTACATGGTTGGTAATTTAAAAACTTCTTAAAACACGGTAACAACATAGTCACCAATGAGCATCAAAAGCTAAAAAAAGCCTGTCCGCGCACCTCTGGCAAAGATGCGCGACAGGCTAAGTCAGGAGGTGATTGTCGTATAGGCAAATGCACAATTCGTGATGCAAAAGTGAACGAACAACAGAATATGTGAATCAGTGAGTGACATTATGAATAGGAGCGCAGTGGATTCCCCGATTTCAGCAGTTGACGGAAGGTAAATGCAAACTCAGGATGACCCGCAGCTCCCGGTCCAATAGCATATTTGGAGAAACACACGGTAAAGCCTTGATCCGTCAGATAGAAGTTGTTCAAATAGTCGCTAGAGCTTGTGCTTAACTGGTTGAATTGCTTCAACGAAACCATCATTTCGTCGCCATGCTTGCGGATATCATCTTGCAGCAGCTTTTTCAGATCGTGGCGATAGTTGGGGTTGGATTTCAATATGTCGTCTAGTTGGATCAGCTTGCCATCCTTGAGCGAGAAGGTCATGCCTGTCAGTGTATCATCGCCTTTTGCACTGCCATTGAGCAGATAATTGGTTAGCAGAAAGCTGATGACTCCATTCTGATTATACGTTACTTTGTAGCCGCCATCGATCTCAGCGCTCTCATCCATCTTAGCTGATGCGCCCGATGGATGGGTTTGCTTCAGCATTGCCGACAAAAACTGGTCGTAGTGATCTTTGAGCGCTTGGTTGATAGATGCTTGTGCTGCGGCATTGTCTAAACCGGAAACGACAGGGTACACCATATGGATAATGAGATTGCTATTAGTGGATAGGGTGTTCAAGGTGGTGGGCGTGACGGCTACCTGATTCACGCCATCTTTGGTCAAATTGACCGTACGATTCGTATGACTCCACAAGGCGCGATATCCGAACGTTTCGGACAATGCTTTGATATCAACATACGACAAACCCTTGATGATCTGTGATTCATATGCGTCGCCTACGGTCCCACCGTTAAAAGAAACGTATACGCCATCATCACCCGTCCCACTATACACTTCATACGTCGCCAACAGCTCACCTTGTTTCACGCTTATGATATGTGTCTTGGCGTTATAGGTGACCGATGCGCCGGTTGCTTTGGCTACATCTTTGAGAGGTACGAGCAGCTTGCCTGTATGGCTTAACATCCCTTGCGTATGCACTGCCTTGCCTTCCACCTGCACCTGAATAGCAGATGTAGAACGATGCGTACTTGAAATGGCTGCTTGCGCGACAGAGACATTGCTCGGCAGAAAGGCTACGGTTCCGACAACAGTCAGACTACTCGCCAACATCAGCGCAGATAGCTTTTTCCAATAGGTTGTAGATTTCATTGTATTTGAGGGGTTCATCGTTGTTCTCTCCTATGCTTATTGGATGAAGCCAAACGGATTGCTACCGGATTTTAACAGCTGGTTGAATGTATACGAGAACTTCGGATTACCTGCTGCACCCGGTGAAATATCATATGTTTGGAAAAATACATCAAATCCGCTATCATTCAGGTAAAAATTGTCCAGATAGGTGCTGGAGTTTTTGTAGCGATCATTGAATTGCTCCAGTGAAACGCCCATATCGTCAGCATGCTTGCGAATGTCTGCTTGCAGCAGTTTTTTCAGATCTTGACGATAGTTGGTATTGGATTTCAGTAGGTCATCTAGCTTGAGCAGCTTGCCGTCTTGGAGTGAGAAGGTCATGCCTTCTGGACTGGTATCACCATGCGCACCGCCCAGATATACATAATCAGTCAGCATAAAGCTGATAACCCCATTCTGGTTGTAGGTCACTTTGTAGCCACCATCAATCTCAAACGGAGTTTTTTTGAGTTCTGTTAGGCTAGCATCTGTGTTAATTTCCTTCGCGTACGTTTGAGCGGAAGTGATCAGATCGTCAAAGTATGCTTTCAATGCTTTGTTGATGGATGCTTGTGCCTCTAGATTATCGAGACCGGATACAACAGGATACAGAATATTGAGTGTTGTCGGCTTATGATCAATATTCCCTTTTAATGAGGTTGGGGTAATCGTTACGTTATTCATTGCGGCTTGTGTCAGATTAACGGTATGAGTCGCATGGTTCCAAACGGAACGATAACCGAACAGCTCCGATACTGCTTGGACTTGGACATATGCTACGCCTTTGATCACCTGACCGTCATAGCTGTCACCCGTCGCTCCGCCATTAAAATATACATAGGCGCCATCTTGTGCATCGGCGGTTACTTTGTTTCCTTTGGTCTGACTGTACACGTTGTACTTCGCCGCCACCTTTTGTTTTTTCACGGTAATATCATGTGTCTTCGCATCGTAAGTAATAGAAGCACCCATCGCTTTGGCGACCTCTTTTAAAGGCACCATTAGTTTGCCCGTTGTGCTAGTCAATCCTTGCCCCTGAATCGCCTTGCCTTCTACTTGTATGTATATAGCGGACTTCGCCATACTGTTGTTTGCCGCAGCTGCTTGAACAACAGGTGTATTTCCTGGCAGAGTAGCCACCGTTCCTACAGCAGCTAGACTGCTCGCCAGCACAAGGGCTGCTAGTTTTTTCAAATATCCTGTATGATTCAGCTTGTATGTTTTGTTCATAATTGTCTCTCCCTGTTCTATTGGTTAGAATGTATTTGAGCCTTTATCAGTATAGTAAGAATAACAACCCTATGATTGACAAACCTCTTAAAACCCATTGACAATATAGTCATAGTCTATACATAAAAAGTAATAAAAATGTAAAGAAGCAATAACCGACTCTATCCCTAGATACCAGAAGCCATAAAAAAAGAACCTGTGCCTCTATTCTTACAAATAAGAGGCACAGGTCAAATCAGGATGTTATTGTCGTGCAGGCAGATGCACGATTGGTGATGCAAACGAAGACGAACGACGGAACATGTGAATCAGTTGATTACGTTATTTATATGAACTCAGCGGATTGCTGCCGGATTTCAGCAGCTGGCTGAACGTGAATTCAAATTCGGGATTGCCTGCTGCACCCGGAGCAATATCGTATTTTTGGAAAAATACATTGAAGCCGCTAGCAGTCAGGTAGAAATTCTCAAGATACTTGCTGGAGCTTTTGCTCAGATCGTTGAACTGTTCCAGCGAAACGCCCATATCGTCAGCATGCTTGCGAATATCGGCTTGCAGCAGCTTTTTCAGATCTTGGCGATAGTTGGTATTGGATTTCAGTAGGTCATCTAGCTTGAGCAGCTTGCCGTCTTTGAGCGAGAAGGTCATACCTGTCAGCACATCATCACCATGTGCGCCGCCCAGATATTGATAATCGGTTAGCAGGAAGCTAATGACACCGTTTTGGTTGTACGTCATTTTGTAGCCACCATCAATCTCATAACGCATATTTTTGCTTGTTGGTGCTCCCAACTCTTTGGCTTGCTTTTGAACAGCAGCAAGGTATTGGTCAAAATGTGCTTTCAGCGCTTTGTTGATCGCTGTTTGTGCTGTAGCATTGTCCAGACCGGAAACAACCGGATACACGATGCTAATATCGGTGTAGTCATTGCCAGCTTTGGCGTTCAATGTCGTTGGTGTTACCGTTACATCGTTCATACCTGCTTGCGTCAGATTCACGGTACGAGTTGCATTATTCCAAAGCGCACGATAGCCGAATGGCTCGGACAATGCTTTGATCTCCACATACGATACACCTTTCACCACTTGACCGTCGTAGTTATCGCCGACTGTACCGCCATTGAAGGAAACGTATACGCTATTATCGTCGGAACCGCTATACACCTGATATGTGGCTGACAATTTTCCTTTTTTTACAATGACACTATGTGTTTTGGCATCGTAGGTGACCGATGCGCCGAATGCTTTGGCAGCATCTTTGAGCGGTACAAGTGTTTTGCCTGTTTTGCTCAACATGCCTTGAGTAGCAACAGCTTTGCCTTCTACTTGGACATGAATCGCCGATTTGGACGCAGTAGTACTTGTTGTTGCGGCTTGAGCGACGGTGGCGTTCCCCGGCAGAACGGCTACGGTTCCCACAGCAGCCAGACTGCTCGCCAGCACAATCGCTGCTAGCTTTTTCAAATGTGTAGTGTTATTAAGCTTGTAAAATTTGTTCATAAATGATCTCTCCCTGTTTTGTAAGTCCATGACAACGTATATCAGTATATACCCATTACATGCTATGTAATTTACAAACGTCTTAAAACGGAATGACAACATAGTCACGTCAATGAAGCCAAAAGTAAGAAAAATGTAAAGAAACTTTCTGTCGTCAGTGGATGCTGCTGTCAACAGAAAGTTTCCATTTTTCGGATATACGCGGTTTGGTAAACAGAGCGTATACTGAAACGATGTGGCCGTTATTTCCGTATATACCTGTAACTTTCCATAGGTTTACACTTTTTTGACGGTGTCATCGTTATAGTAGGAGTGTTCGGCTGAACATGCGTACAAACCGCTGAATCAGTTCTTACAATTTTGAAATATCACTTCAAATCGCTGAATGCGCTGAAGTTGATTTTTGTTTACTTCATCGCGTATTGTACATTTAATGTTGCGTCCAGCTCCACCGTTCCCGGTTCGATCGATGTCCCGGCGTCTGCACTACTGCTTTTGGCAGTCATCGCTTGTTCCAGTACAACCGGAGGCGTGCTGGTTCCCTGCTCGCTAATGGACAGCAGTTCGCCTAGTGTACGATTGGCTGCTTTGGCGATGGCGCTAGCTTTAGATGCCGCATCATTGACTGCTTTGGACATCACTTGATCTTGATAGGTTTGTGGATTCTCGATACCGAAGCTGACGGAGCCTAGATTGTTGGCACCGGCTTTGGATGCATCGTCCAGCAGCTGACCGAGTTTATCCAAATTGCGATAGCTGACTTGCAGCGTATGATATGCCGTATAGCCTGTAACTTTTTGCCCGTCTTTGTCGTTATAATTGTAGTTAGGCTGTACATAGAACTGAACAGTTTGAATATCTGCTTGTGAGATCGACCACGTATTTTTCAAAAGCGTATTCAGCTTGCTCATTTTCTGAGCGGTTTCCGCTTGTGCTTTGGCGGCAGTGGTAGCCGTAGTCTCCACGCCAATCGACACATAAGCGATATCCGGTTTCACTGTGATTTTGCCGTTTCCGCTCACATTGATCACGCCTGTTGCGCTTGCTGTCTGTGTCGTTTCCGCTGCATATACGGAAGTTGTCGGCAGTGCTACGCTTACCGCCACACCTGTCAATAATGCACCTGCCAGAAGTATGGAAGCCAGTGATTGTTTTCTTTTCATTGTTACTCACCCTTTCGCGTTTGTACTTAGTAAACGCCCGACATTGGTGTAATGTTGCAACACTTTCGCCGGATTCGGGGTATATAAAAGAGAAGAGTCTACTGGTTGCAGTTCTAGGGAGTAAGCCACGTTTACAGGGGGTTCATGATGGTATAGAACGTTGATTCTGCTATTTCGTCAAGATCGATATTACCATGTTTACATTTTAAAGCCATCCCGTGCTGTCGAAGCCAGCCACTATGCGTAGCAACGACGGAGGGTCAGGGATATTAGAAAGAGGGGAGCGTCACCATGTTGAATAAAAAGCGTCTACGGAACTCCATTTTGCTTATGGCAAGTATTCTGGTGTTGTGCACCATTTGTACGGTACAACCAGTGAATGCAGCAGCTGCATCTTCTGCGCCAGCGGCATCGTCCACCACAACCACACCGCCGACAACACCGGCATTTCGTGAGGTCAAACTGGAATGGAATGGCACCCGCCTTCCGCAGAACGGTTTGCTCGTCAATGGAAATACAATGATTCCGGTAGTGCTGCTGCGTGACTCGATTGGTGTTACGTTGCGTTATGAAGCTGCCGTTAAAACATACACTCTACTTCAAAATGATGATCAGATCGATATGATTACCGGTCCATCCGGTGTCACGGTTCGACTGAACAATCATCAATGGAATGGACCGAATGCCCAAATTATCAAAGGTCGTATGTATGTGCCGTTCGCAGTGTTGCGTGATGGATTCGGGTATCAAAGCTCATGGAATGCGTCTCAGCTGACACTAAACTTTGCTAAAAAAGGCGTCTTTCTCGAATAGCAGCAGACGGAATTTCCCTCCGCACCACAGCGTCATCCACTATTCCACTCATACAAACATACCAAAAACCGCCACCCTAATCGGTGACGGCTCTGCCCTTCATGACATCATGAGGGGCTTTTTATTGGTTTTCCAGTTCTTCTTTGCTAACCAGTCCAACTAAAGCGTTTACAGCTGATTCTGCATCCGCACCTTCTGCACTGATGTATACTTCAGTACCGGAGCTGATTGCCAGACTCATGATGCCCATGATGCTCTTCGCATTTACTTTTTTGTCATCCTTCTCCACGAAAATCTCGGAAGAATATTTATTTGCTTCCTGTACAAACAGTGCCGCAGGTCTTGCGTGCAATCCCGTTTTCAGACGAACCACTACCGGGTGTTTGATCATGTGATTATTACCCCCTACAATACGTATTCATTGCGATTTATAAGTTTACTACACTGATGCCTGGTATATTGACACTTATTCATCATACTACATTATTATAACATGCGCTTTAGCAGAAAAAAATAAAGCATCATTACGCATTATAGATATTTTAAGCGAGATGTTCGCCGCGTACTTTCTCAGCGAGCTCGTCGATCTTACGCAGACGATGGTTGACGCCGGACTTGCTGACGCCGCCCTTGAGCATTTCGCCCACTTCCTTCAGGTTCATATCGGGATGTGCCAACCGGATTTCGGCGACCTCACGCAGTTTGTCCGGCAGCTGTTCCAAACCAAGATGACGCTGAAGCAGACGGATATTATCGATCTGGCGCACTGCCGCACCGATCGTTTTGTTCAGGTTGGCGGTTTCGCAATTGACAATTCGGTTGACCGAGTTGCGCATATCACGCATGATACGCACGTCCTCAAATTTGAATAATGCCTGATGCGCACCGATGATGCTAAGGAATTCGATAATCTTCTCGCCTTCCTTGATATACAGGATAAAGCCTTTTTTACGTTCAATGCAGCGTGCATTCAATTGAAATTCATTCGCCAGATCAACGAGCGCCTGGCATTGCTCTTCATACATGGAGGCAATCTCCAGATGATAGGAGGAGCCTTCGGGGTTGTTCACCGAACCGCCTGCCATAAAGGCACCGCGCAAGTACGCGCGTTTGCAACAATTTTTGCTAACCATATCCTTATTGATGCCGGGCGTGAACATAAAGCCCTCGGATACAATCTTCAGCCGACTCAGAATTTCTTGGACACCAGCGGGAATCCGCACAATGTAGACGTTGTTCTTTTTCAGCCGCATCTTTTTGCGCACTAGCAATTCGGTATGGACCGCAAAATGCTTTTTGATCAGGGAATAAATCCTTCTTGCAATTGCGGCATTTTCTGTGGAAATATCCAATATGATCTTCTTGTTGGATACCTGCACCGAACCGTTCATTCGGATCAACGCTGATAACTCTGCATATTCGCAGCAATCATCCGCTTCAATCATCGTTAATTCCTTTTTGGTCTGTGCCGCAAATGACAATGGACTCACCCTTTCGCTAAAATATGTTTTTTCACTTGGTCATAAATATGATGGCTGAGCATCTCTGCATCATGACGAAGATACGTTCCGTACATGACCATTTTGTCTGCTACCACTTTGTATCCAAGGTCTTCGACTACTTTTTGATCCAGCAGCACGGGCTTGGCACCCTTTTCGGCATACTTTCTCTGCACTTTGCGTGGGATCGGTTCGTTGTTCACGAGTACATAATCAAACAGCCGATGACCGACATGTTCGTAAATGGCATTCAGATGATCACTGACCGAATAGCCATCTGTCTCGCCCGGCTGTGTCATCACGTTGCAGATGAACAGACGTAGCGCATTAGAGGCGAGAACCGCATCCGCCAGCTTAGGCACGAGCAAATTCGGCAGCAAGCTGGTATACAGACTGCCCGGACCGATCAGAATCGCATCCGCACGCTGAATCGCTTGAACAGCCTCTGGCAACGGCTCCACGTGGTCCGGTTCAAGAAAAATGCGCTTGATCCGTTTGCCCGCTTCGGGAATCTTCGACTCACCGGTTACGATCTCGCCATCTTCCATTTCGGCATGCAGCACTACCGCTTGCTCCGCAGCAGGCAATACCTCACCACGAACAGCAAACACGCGGCTAAGCTCACGAACAGCCGTTACAAAATCACCAGAAATATCGGTCATCGCCGCCAGAATCAGATTGCCCAGACTGTGACCCGCCAGACCTTCGCCTTTTTGGAAACGGTACTTGAGCATATCCGACAGCAGCGGCTCCACATCCGCCAGTGCGGTCAGTACGTTTCGAATATCGCCCGGAGGCGGCATTTTTAATTCGTCCCGCAGGATGCCTGAGCTGCCTCCATCATCAGCGACCGTTACAATCGCTGTAATATCTAGCGGCTTTTCTTTCAAACCGCGCAGCATAACAGACAATCCGGTGCCGCCGCCCATCACGACAATGCGTGGGCGCAGCACCGGCAAACCTGGTTGTGAAATAGACATAGCTTTCACTCCTTAATGCCGATCACGATCAGCATCTCGATGACTGACACGGACGGTTTCGGTTTCACTCGTTCCCAGCATGCGACCCAGATATTCCGAAATAGCGACCGAACGGTGCTTACCACCGGTACAGCCAATACCGATAATAATCTGGCTTTTGCCTTCATTCCGGTATTGAGGAATCAGAAAATGCAGCATATCCAACAGCTTCGTTAGAAACGTCTGCGTTTCTGGCCATTTCATCACATATTCGTACACATCGCTATCCTGACCGGTATGCGGACGCAAGGTGTCGATATAGTGCGGATTGGGCAAAAAGCGCACGTCAAAGATCAGATCGGCATCAATCGGAATGCCGTACTTAAAGCCAAACGACGTAATATTGATCGACAGTTGGTTCGTTTCTAGATGGGAAAAGCGAGAAATGATCATTTCTTTCAACTTCACAGGCTTACTGGTGCTGGTATCAATCGTCTGCGTAGCCGACGTTTTCAGCTCCTCCAGCATTTTGCGCTCCAAGCGAATCCCATCCAGCGGCATGCCGTCCGGTGCTAACGGATGGCGACGACGACTTTCTTTGTAACGCTGCACCAGCACGGCGTCTACCGCATCAAGGAACAGAATTTCTGTATGAATCGTTTCATGATTTTTCAGATAACTCAGCGATTCGGAGAGGGCGGCGAAAAATTCGCGGCCGCGTAGGTCAATCACCAGTGCTACTTTGCCAATTTTACCGTTCGATTGTTCGATCAGCTCCGCAAACTTGGGAATTAACACGGGTGGCAGGTTATCTACGCAAAAGAAGCCTAGATCCTCCAGACTTTGCACAGCAATCGTCTTGCCCGCACCGGACATCCCCGTAATAATGACCATGGTGGCTTGGGTTGAATTTTCGCTAACGCTCATGCTTGTGTCCCCTCTCTGTATCATCGCATTCGAATATCGCAATGGCTAAATTCACGTATGAATCATCTATATCGGCACAAGACCGTTGAATCTAAAGGCAGTTAGCGCAGCAGCAAGCCTGCTGCTCCGACAATACCAGCATCATTGCCAAGTTTGGCAGGGATAATCTCTACGCCTTTTTGCAATGGCTCTGGTGTCAGTTCTGCGAATACTTCACGAATTTGGTTAAACAGAATGTCGCCTGCTTTGGATACACCGCCGCCCACGATAAAGCGTTCTGGATTGAGTGTTGCCGCAATGGCAGCCATCGATTTGCCCAGATAAAAGGCAGCCCGGTTGATGATGCGAACACTCACTTCGTCGCCTTCCTTCGCTGCGTCGAAGATATCCTTCGCTGTCAACTTCTCGATGCTGGACAGGCTTGTACGGTCACCACGTTCTACCGCTTCCACTGCCATCCGAATAATACCGGTTGCAGAAGAGACAGTTTCCAGACAACCGACTTTGCCACAGCCACATTGAATCGCTTCCAGATCAGGCACAACCGAAATATGACCGATTTCGCCTGCCAGACCGGAGAAGCCTTGATAAATTTTGCCATTGATAATGATACCGCCGCCAACACCCGTACCGAGCGTATAGCATACGCAGTCCATTACGCCTTTGCCTGCGCCACTCCAAGCTTCGCCTAGTGCTGCTACGTTGGCATCGTTATCAATACGGATCGTTTTGCCTAAACGGTCTTCAAGGATGGCCCGGATCGGTACATCGCGGAATCCAATATTCGGCGCCAGCAGGATGACTCCAGAACGCAGATCGGTAAAACCGGCTACGCCTGCTCCTACACCAACAACATGTTCCCATTCATAAGGCGACTGCTCGACGATATAACGCACATATTTTACGATATTGTCGATAACCGTCTCCGTGCCCTTTTCCTTTTCGGTTGGGCCTTCGTAGGTGTGAAGCAGTTCTCCTTCCTGATTGCAAATGCCTACCTTGATGGCAGTGCCGCCAAGATCGACGCCGACGTAAATATTCTCAGACATTTGACCGAGCCACCTTTTCTACTCAAAATTTAAGTTTATCCGTGTCTATGTTGTCCGTATCTTGTGCTTACTTCCAAATGTAAACGTTCGTATCCAACTATAAGCGAATGACCCTCTCAGGTCAAGCGAAACCCGTGGGTCTGTTGTCTTGAAGAAGCTCGGCAAAAAGGGAGCCTCTAGTGGCTCCCTTCTCTGCTATGTCTGCTTATTTATCCAGCGCTTCGCTCCAGTCGTGTACCATCGTTCCTTCAAGGAACTTCTCACAGTCCATCGCTGCCATACAGCCGCTGCCTGCTGCGGTGATCGCCTGACGGTAGCGCGTATCCTGTACGTCGCCGCAAGCAAATACGCCTGGGATATTCGTTTCCGTTGTGCCCGGTGTGACGACGATATAACCGTGAGCATCGGTATTGATCTGTCCACCGAGGAAGCCGGTATTCGGCGTATGACCGATTGCGACGAACACGCCGTCCGCTTCTACCAGCTCTTCCTGTCCGGTTTCGTTGTTGAGTACTTTGAGCCCTTTCAGACCAGAGTCACCAGCCACCACTTCGAGCGGCTTACGATTCAGCGCCCAGTTGATTTTTGGATTCTCGCGTGCACGATCCTGCATGATTTTGGACGCACGCAGTTCATCGCGACGGTTTACAACCGTTACTTCGGTTGCAAAACGAGTCAGGAAGCTAGCTTCCTCCATCGCGGAGTCGCCGCCACCGATCACAACCAGCTTTTTGTTACGGAAAAAGAATCCGTCACATGTCGCACATGTGCTGACGCCGCGACCGATATTGTCTTGCTCTCCCGGAATGCCAAGGTATCTAGCAGATGCACCGGTAGAAATAATGACCGATTCTGTTTCCAGCTCGCCCAGACCTTCGACGGTTACCTTGAAGGGACGTTTGGACAGATCTACTTTTTCGACCCAGCTAGATTTAAATTTGGCACCAAAGCGTTCTGCCTGCTTGCGCATATTATCCATCAATTCCGGTCCCATGATTCCATCGGTAAAGCCCGGAAAGTTTTCGATTTCAGTTGTTGTCGTTAATTGACCACCTGGTTGCAGCCCTTCAATAATCAACGGCTCCATATTCGCACGAGCCAGATAGATGGCAGCGGTCAGCCCAGCAGGGCCTGTTCCGATAATAATCGATTTATACATGTGATAAGAACCTCCTTGAAAATGGTTGCTTTCCTGAATTAGATATATTCACGAAAAACAGGAATACGTATATGGTACACTCACTTTCCCTCTTTTTACCAATTTATATCGGTCTGGTGCTATCCGCATGAAGCGGATGAATTTTTTGCTGTACGTGACAGAGACGACTGATCCGTCTAGCATACCGACTCGTTAGCGAAATGGTGCTGCCATAACGGTGCGCCACTTCCGCATACGTCAATGGCTGACGGCGAATGCGCGCGACGAGATAATCCAACGCCGCTGCCCAACCTTCTGGATGATGCAGGCGCGGTAGCTCAGGATACGAGCGTTTTACAAATTCCAGCCACAGCGCTTCAACATCGTGTTCAATCCGGCTATCATGGCGGCGCGGCGATAAACGGCGGAATTCCTCCACCACCTGCTGCCAGCGCTCATCCCACATCGGCATCGACGCTCGTACCGAATCCAGATCATCGATCAATCCATCATCCGGTAACTGCTGAGCAGCTGACCATTGACGCAATAAACGCTCCGCCGCTGCACGCAGCGAGTCTGCAATCTGCTCCCTATTAACATACTCACGCAGCGCATACTGCACTTCGGCGTTGTCATCCATCCGATACTGTTGCAGAGCTGCCAGCTGCTCGTCTTCCGTTCCCTGCTGCAACACTTGCAGCAAGCGTACCGATTGCGGAGCACCTGCCATCGAATGTTGCTCCTGAACGGCAGGCAGCGACTTCGATGTCGGTGCATGCGGCAGTACATAGCGATACGATGGCTCCAGCTGTCCCTGCTTCAATTCGTCCAGATGATTGACGTAAAAGGCAGGCACTTCCTCTTCTGGTGCAAACCGCAGCATATTGCGCCAAATTTGCTCTGCCTGCTCATATTTACCCACATAACAGGCAGCTGCCGCCATATAATGATACAGTTCTTGATGCTGACGCATCGGCTGCTGATTCAGCAACCGGCGGAAATGCCGATATGCCATATCATGCTCGCCCAGCATCGCCATCGTAATGGCTAGCTTCAAGAGATGCTCCTGATGCATCGGGCGCAATTGACGCAGCGTAATAATCTGCAATTGCAGCGGTTCAAGCTGACCCAATTCCTGCATCAGAATGGCACGATTGCACAGCGCATGCAAATTGTGCGGATCGCGCTCCAGAATCTGCTGAATCTGTTCTGCTGCCTGTGACAATTGCCCAAGATGCTGTAACGTTACTGCTAGATTATTGCGGGCGGCATCATGCTCTGGCTGCTGGATCAACACCTGCTTCAGCGCTTCACATGCCTGCTCCAACTGCCCATTCTCTAGCAATCGCCGCGCGTCCTCATGCAGATCATCAACATCTGCCTGTAGCTGCTGCTCCGGTGCGGGTTGAGGTTGTTGTCCGCTGCGCATCAGCTCATGATGGATCAGCTCCATCAGTTCCTCCGCTTCGTGAGCAAAAGGACCTCCGCGATCCTCAGCCATATAGATCAATAGCTGCTGCTCTGCTTCGGCAAATTGCTCCATATTGGCATAATTGTTTGCCATATAAAAATGACACTCGACCATCATCGGGTCGACTTCATCTAGAATCTGTTCCAGCACTTGATTGGACGCCGCATAATTCCCCATCTCTGACAAAATCCCAGCCATATTGCAATGATTGACCGGATTCTCAGGTTCATATTCCACGGCTTTTTGAAAATATTTCAATGCCTTGTCATAACGATAACGGTCTAATGAGCGTACAGCCCGCTCAAAAAAGAAATTGGCATCCAGTCTGAGCTTGATCACTTTCCGTTCCGCCGCTTCCACATTTCGCGTATGTTCATTCACCGAATCAAGGCACCTCCTTTATTGCTTCACACTTGCACATGACTTCATCAAAATATAATCAGTACCGGTTAGTATACCATATCCTCTAGGCACGCTAAAGGCATAACGACAAAGGAAACGTTTGGAAACGATAGCTTACCGACTATTACTTGCCGATTAGATGCCTGCGTCGCTGAACATGGTGGCGATGGAACCGCCTTCCATAATAATGCGAACCGCATGAGCCAGCATCGGCGCAACTGACAATACCGTCAATCGGTCTAGATGACCCGGCGGCAATTGAATCGAATCGGTAACCACCAGCTCACGAATCGCGGGATGATCCAGTCGTTTTAGCGCCTCGCCCGAAAATAGACCATGCGTTGCGCAAACGATTGCGTCATTGGCCCCACGCTCTTTCAAACTCTCGACCACGTTAACAATCGTTGTTCCCGTATCGATCAAATCCTCGATAATGATCGGTGTTCTGCCTTGCACATCACCAATCACGTGAGTAATCACGGATTCGTTATGGGCAGGACGCTTTTTGATCATCATCGCAAACGGTACATCAAGACGGTTCGCCAACTTTTCTGCCGTATAGGCACGTCCAGCATCTGGCGATACGACAACCGCATCCTGTATCGACTGATTACGCAAATAATCACTAATCAGATCAAGCGCAGTCAGATGATCCACTGGTATATTGAAGAAGCCTTGGATTGCTGAAGCATGGAGATCAATAGTAATTACCCGGTCTGCACCAACTGTAGTCAGTACATCAGCAACCATTTTTGCAGAAATCGGCTCCCGTGGTGCAGATTTGCGTTCCTGACGTGCATATCCGTAATACGGAACAATAATATTGATTGTACGCGCCGATGCACGTTTGGCAGCGTCGATCATAACGAGCAGTTCAACGAACAGCTCATTGATGGGATGAGATAACGACTGAACGAGGAACACGTCCATATTGCGGATCGTTTCTTCGTAATGTACATACGTTTCACCACTTTTAAACTGGGACAGCTTGATCTTACCCAGTGACAGGCCGAGACGTTCGGCAATGGTGGCTGCCAGCTCCGGGCTTGAAGAACCGGAGAAAATTCGCATCTTTTCTTTCATATATCCTCCTGTAAATGGAACAGCCTGCTTTTATCCTATTGTATCTCGCCGCGTTCGTATATCAAAGACAATTCTGACTGAAAATTTATATGGAAACCAAATGCTTTGCATCACACAAAATGTACTGTTTACAAAAGTTGTGTTGAAAGTTTCATATCTTTTTCTTGACGAGAAGTAGTTAGGAGCCGTACAATATTTTCATAAAGAACTAACGAAAGGTGAATGAGATGCCGAAATTAGAATCATCGCATATGGATCACAAGCTAGATCGCTTGCAGGAACTGGCAGCGCTGTTTCCCAATATGGATATCGACTGTCTGCTGACATCGTTTCTGCTTATCCGTACGTCGCATGATCTGTATAATCAGTCTGCCTCTTTGCTGACCGAAAACGGCTTGTCCCAAGGCAAAGTACGCATTCTGGCGTCGCTGCTGCTGCGCAAAGAGCTCGTGCTTCCCTCCGAACTTGCCAAGTCTGCTGGCGTAACCCGCTCAACAATGACTGGCTTGATCAATGGTTTGGAAAAAGACGGTCTGATTCGCAGAGGTGCTCATGAAGATCGTCGAATGACTGCAATCCATTTGACGGAACAGGGCGAAGCCTTGCTGATGAATGTAATGCCTGCTTATGGCGATCTCGTGTCTGGCATGTTGTCGCATCTGACATCGGAAGAACGTATCGTACTCAAAGGTCTTTTGCATAAAATTCGTACAGGGATTGAGCAGACAAAACCGGAATAGATTTTTTTTCGGTCTAATTGTACGGCGCCTAACTATTTGGTAGCTAATGTTTTAAATTTTACCTTAGATTTGATACAGACAGGAGAGCAAACCCCAGTGAAAATTGTAAAACTTATTCCCATCATCGTATTGATTGTCGCGCTCGGCGTAGGCGGCACACTGCTGATGATGCACGGCAAGGACGCCGTTTCGATGGCTGCCCTAAAAAAGGAAGGCGTGCTGACCATTGATACCGTCAACAGCTCCTTTGAAGGACAATCCGGCAAAGTTACCGCCGTTAAGGTCAAAGAAGAAGATCACGTCAAAAAAGGACAAGTTCTAATGACGCTCGATACACAGGACGTTAACCTGCAAATCAAAAACGTCAAAGAGCAAATGTCCCAGATTGATGTACAAATCGCTCAAGCGCAAAGCGAGCTAACTAGCCAAGCCCACAAGCTGGCTGAACAAAAAGCCAATGCGCAGTTGAGTATTGAAGCTGCCAAAGTCGCTCAGCAAAAAGTACTGACTGGCGCACGCCCGGAAGATATTCAAAGTCAGGAAATCGCCGTCGATTCTGCTAAAAAATCGGTCGAAGTTGCCAACAATGGCGTGAATGCTGCCCAAACTGGCGTAGCTACCGCTCAACAGGCAGTCGATTATGCACAAACAAACTACGACCGTGCGAAGTCGCTATTTGATAACGGCTTGGGAACACAAGCGAGCCTAGACAGTGCTCAAAATGCACTGGATACCGCACAAAAGCAGCTGCAAAGTACACAGGATCAACTCGTAAGCGCGCAAAAGCAAGTCGAAGTTGCTGGCAATCAGGTCAGAGCACAAGAAACCGCTCTGGAAAAACTGAAAAATGGTGCGACTACCGAAGACCGCGATGCGGCGCAAGTACAAGTGGATCAAGCACAACAAGCTCTAAAACAAATCGAACAAGGTCAGGAAGATATTACGAACGGGAAATACAATATCGACCTGCTGAACAAACAAAAAGACGCCCTGCAAATCAATCTCGATAATCTGACGGTACAAAAAGAACGCCGCGTACTGACAGCTTCCGCTGATGGTAAAGTGACTCGCGTCGTACCAAAAACAGGTGAAAATGTATCGGCTGGTACACCAGTTGTCGTCATCGAAACTGGCAAAATGTACTACGATCTGTATGTAGGCGAGGAAAATATCAAACACTTCCAAGCGGGTGCCAAAGTAAGCACCAATGTAATCTCTCTTGGCAAAGATGTACAAGGTACGGTTCGTTATATCACTTCCGCGCCGCAATATGCCGCTCTGCGGATGAGCCGTGAAAAAGGACAGGCGGATACAACTTCCTTTATCGTGCGTGTGGATGTGAAGCGTACATCTGACCTGCTGCCGGGAATGACGGTGGAGGTTCCAACCGATGAAAGCAATAATTGATGAAATCAAACTCATTCTAAACGGCAAATTCATCTGGATCATGCTGATTGCACCGCTGATTATCTCGTCAGCATTCGGCTATGTATTCAAAAACAACCAGCTGAACGAAGCGCCCATCGCTGTGGTCGATATGGATCATAGCGATTACAGTCAACAGCTGATCGAGAAGCTGGATGCCGATCAGTACCTTGATATTAAGTACATTACGTACAATTACATGGAGCCGAATAGCTTCCTGTATAACGAGGACTATTTTGGCGTGATCTATCTGCCTGCGGGTCTGGAAAAGGCACATGCGCAAGGTGGTCAGGTGAATATCGGTCTGTACGTCGATACGGCGCTGGCAACAGCGACCACCTATCTGCGTAACGGGGTAACCGAAGTAATCAATGCGGAAAATGCTACCGTGGCTGCCAGCAAGCTGGTAGGGCTTGGTGTCAGCTCCGCGCAAGCCGCTAATTTTACAACAGGGCTTAGCCTGCAAACACGGCTGCTGTATAACCCAACCAACAATACGCTGATGAGCTCCGTCATCGGCTTCCTGAATACCGTATTCCTGTCTATTCTGGGCGGTGCTACCCTTGGGATCGTACCTCGGATGCGTGAGCAAGGCGTGCTTGCCGATGCGCTGCGTCGTCCGCTCAGTCTCGTGCTGCGGATTCTGCCGTATTCGGTTATCGCCACCATTTCCATGTATCTGGTTATGGGCTGTCTGAAGCAGATCGGCGGATTGCGGTTTGAAGTGAATGTATATGAGCTATGGATTCCGTTCCTCATGTACACCATCGCGCTGTCGCTGCTATGTATGCTCGTTGGCTGGAGTGCCGCTAACCCGGCACGCGCTGCGGGACGGATCACGATGATCCTGCTGCCATCGTTTATTTTGAGCGGCGCGCAGATTCCGGTCGCGCTGTTGCCACCGATTTTGCAAACCGTCAGCCATGCGCTGCCATTGTCTTGGCATTTCAAATTCCTACGCGGACTCGGTTTCCGTGGCGGCGATCTGAAATACTTTGGACAAGAGATTGGCGGATTCTTGATTTTGATTACCAGCTTCCTGCTAATCATTTTCCTGCTTATGCTGAATGAAATGCGTAAAATTCGCAAAGCGGAAAAAAATGGCGGGCTGCACACCGATGCAGTGGATTCGACCGAAACGGTGATCACAACGGAAACCGTCGATGGGATCAAAATTACCAAAACGGCTCCGGCACCAGCTCCCACTTCTGGTACAACCAAACCCAATCCGAGCTAATACTATAGGGCATCAACAAAAAGAACAATACATGCGTCTGTAAGAATCTTGCAGGCGCGTAGTATTGTTCTTTTTTGGTTTCCGCTATGTTATTCAGGCATCCTGCCGGATTTTGCTCCAGTTGCCCGGATTGGTCATATCCGGCATGCGATGCTCTAAAATGGCTTGATATTGGATCGCTTTTTGCTCCAGATGAGCGACGCGTTGCTTGGCTTCCTCTAGTTGACGTAGTGCGGCTTCCTTGTACTGCATCATCATCTCGCAGCGCTGCGCAACGGTTGAATCGCCTTCTAGACATAAGTCTACATATACTTTGATCGTTTCGATGGGCATACCCGATTGCTTGAGGCATTTGACGCCATATAACCAGTTGATCGACTCCTCATCAAACAAGCGGATATTGTTGGCATCACGCTGAACGCTCGGCACCAATCCTTTATCCGTATAAAAGCGGACAGCATGCTGTGTCAGACCTGTCATCAATGCAGCTTCTTTGACCGTAAGCATATCAGTCATCCTCCTCGACAATCTTTATTAGCGAAATCTCTTGACTTCGTGTAAGACGAAAGCGCTAGGCTTATTGTAAAGCAAATTCGCAGCAAACAACATCCCGACAATGACGTTTCTTGCTGGCAGTGGGATATGCCGCCATTTGCTATTACCTATTCTATATCTCAGGAGGAATCTATATGCAAACAGTTACTTTGAATAATGGCGTGCAAATGCCGATTATTGGTTTTGGTGTGTACCAGATCCCTGATGCACAGCAATGCGAGGACGCGGTCTACGACGCGCTGATGGCGGGCTATCGTCTGATCGATACGGCGGCAGGTTATATGAATGAAGAAGCGGTTGGACGGGCAATCCAGCGTAGTGGCATTCCACGTGAGCAGTTATTTATTACGACCAAGCTCTGGGTGCAGGATGCAGACTATGAGCGTGCCAAGCTCGCATTTCCCAAGTCACTGAGTAAGCTACAGCTAGACTATATTGATCTGTATCTGATCCATCAACCGTTTGGCGATTATTACGGCGCATGGCGTGCGATGGAAGAGTTGTATGAGGAAGGAACAATCAAATCCATCGGCGTTAGCAATTTTTCTCCGAATCGTCTAATGGATCTGATCATGCATAACAAAGTCGTTCCTGCGGTTAATCAGGTCGAAACGCATCCATTTTATCAACAGGAGAATCAGCTTCAATTCATGCGTACACTGGGGGTGCAGCATCAATCTTGGGGACCATTTGCTGAAGGACGCAATGATCTATTTCGCAATGAAGTACTAATAGCCATCGGTCACAAGTATAACAAGTCGGTCGCTCAGGTTGTGCTGCGCTGGTTGGCGCAGCGTGATATTGTAGTGATTCCCAAATCGGTCAGCAAGGAGCGGATCATCGAGAATATCAATATTTTCGACTTTACCTTAGATGCTGATGATCTACAGCAGATTGCCAAGCTGGATACAGGAGAAAGTCTATTCTTGAATTATGAGGACCCGGAAATCGCTAAGATGATGGGTAATTGGAAAGTCGAGCTGTAAAGTAAAGGTATAAGTACGTATCATACGCACCAAGGGTTATGTTTGCCCTCCGCGTTCTCTATACGATTCTCACTTTACATTCATATTCATCATACAATGCCTATACACAATGCAAGACTTCTATAAATAACAAAAAGGACAAGCGATAAGGCATCTGCCTACGCTTGTCCTTTATTTTGCCGATTTTGAATGAATAAAAATGAAATGGACATTCATTCAGCATTCCATTCTGTTCCGTATACAATTTGCTATCCGGCAAGCATCGCTCAACCGTTTAACCGTTTAACCGTTCAAGGGTACAAAGGAACGCTGTCGGTCCTCAAATACAGCAAGCTGCTGCACACCAAGCTCCTGCAATTGAGCACGAGCCTGATCCAGACCGTCGCTCAGCTTGAGCGGATCATGCGCATCTGAACCGAGCGTGAGTGGAATGCCCAGTGCAATCGCCTGCTCCACGATCCGGCGAGATGGGAAGATCTCCGCACATACTTTGGCTAGACCCGACGAATTCAGCTCCATGACCATATCCGCCTGCTTCACAGCTCGCAGCGCCGCATCCTCTAGCGCAAAGCGTTCCGCTTCCTGCTCTACAGGTGGAACCTGACCGAAGCGCTTGATCACATCCAGATGCCCCGTAATATCATACAATCCAGTCGCAGCTGCCTTCTGCACCGCTTCATAATACTGGCGGTATACATCCAGCACATCGCGACCTTCCCAATTGTGCGTTTGCCGATAATCGGAAATATCCCACTCCCCGAGAAAATGCACCGATCCGATTACATAGTCAAATGGATAGCGTTCCAGAATGTCACGAATTTGTTCCTCATATCCTTCGATATAATCGGCTTCCAGACCGACACGAATCTGGATGTCCTGACGATACTTCTCCTTGAGTCGCAAACATTCTTCCACATACCGCGGCAGCTCATCCATCGGCATTGCCATTTCTGGGTAATAGGTAGCCGGATCGACATGAATGAGCGGCAGATGATCGGACAAGCCCAGCTGGGATAGTCCAATCTCAATACCGCGTTGTACATATTCCTCTAGCTCGCCCACAGCATGACCGCAGCGAACATGATGCGTATGGTAATCAATCAGCATGATTCATGCTCCTTCCGTCGCTTACCGTATGGCTTCGCTTAGTCCTTACGTGGACGCTCGTGACGACGATCCAACTCTGCCAATACATCGTCCAGTGGCAGCTTACGCTCCTGCAACAGCACGAGCAGATGGTAGATCAGATCGCTCACTTCGTAGCGCAGCTCATCATTGTCGCTATTTTTGGCAGCAATGATCGTTTCGGCGGTTTCCTCGCCCACTTTTTTCAGGATTTTATCAATCCCTTTTTCAAATAGATACGTTGTATATGCCCCTTCTGGACGCTCACGGTCACGGTCAGCGATCATCTGCTCCAATTCACCAAGAATGGCGAAACGGTCAGCGGATGCTCCGTTTGTCGTTTGCGATTGTTGTTCATTCGATCCTTCAAATACCGGTTTGTTATCCACTTCATTCACCTCATTGTAAAAGCAGCTAATCCGTCCTGTATGACAAGCCGGTCCATTGGCACGCACCTTGACCAGTAATGTATCGCCATCGCAATCATAATAGAGTGCTGTGATGCGCTGCGTATTGCCGGATGTGCCGCCCTTATGCCAGTACTCCTGACGAGAACGACTCCAGAACCACGTATCGCCGGAATCCAGCGAGCGGCGCAGCGATTCGCTATTCATATATGCCATCATCAGCACCATATGGCTGTCAGCATCCTGCACAATCGCAGGCACCAGTCCGTCGCGATCCCAGCGGATATTGGCATTCAGTTCATCCCAGGAATGAGATTGCTGCAAGATTTCGTTTTGAAATTGATTATAACTGTCCGACTGGCTCATTAGCGAATTTCCACTCCTTCGGCTCTCAATTCCGTTTTCAACGCTGGAATCGAGATCTCCTTGTAATGGAAAATCGTTGCTGCCAGTCCCGCATCCGCATTTGCTTCGGCGAATACCTCTTGAAAATGCTCCGGCAAGCCTGCGCCGCCAGAAGCGATCACCGGAATGCTAACTGCCTCACATACCGCACGCGTTAATGGCAGATCGAAACCATCCTTGGTACCGTCTGCATCCATGCTAGTGAGCAGAATCTCACCTGCACCGCGCTGCTGGGCTTCTTTGACCCAATCCAGCGCCTTGATGCCGGTCGGCTTGCGACCACCATGCGTATACACTTCCCAGTCGCTCCACTCTTCATTAAAGCGCGCATCCACAGCTACAACAATGCACTGCGCACCGAAGCGCTGGGAGCCATCATTGATCAGCTGTGGATTTAGAACCGCTGCGGTATTAATGCCGATTTTGTCCGCACCGGCGCGCAGGATCTTTTTCATATCCTCAACCGAGGAGATGCCACCGCCAACGGTAAATGGAATCGAGATTTCCTCCGCGGTCCGGCGCACCACATCCACCATCGTTTCGCGTCCTTCGACCGATGCTGAGATATCCAGAAATACCAGTTCATCCGCACCTTCACGGTCATACAGTGCCGCCAGCTCCACCGGATCACCTGCATCACGCAGATTCACAAAATTAACGCCTTTGACGACCCGTCCTTCCTTCACATCCAGACACGGAATAATACGCTTCGCAAGCATGTAGTCTCCCCCTTTCCGGTTGGCTGTTTAACCAATCGTACGCAGCGCCTGCTGCAAATCGATTTTGCCTGTGTAGATTGCCTTACCGACAATCGCTCCGCTGATGCCTTCCTCACGGCGCTCCGCCAGCTTGACCAGATCATCCAGTACCGTTACGCCACCGGAGGCAATTACCTTTTTACCAGAAGCCTTGGCAATCGCCGCAATCGCTTCGATATTCGGTCCCTGCATCATACCATCACGGGAAATGTCCGTAAAAATAAACGTCTCTGCGCCTTTGGCTGCCAGCTCAGTTGCCAGCTCATCCGCCTTGACCTGCGAAGTTTCAAGCCAGCCGCGTGTCGCGACATACCCATCGCGTGCATCAATACCAATTGCGACCCGATCCCCATAGGTGCCTAGCACTGATTCGGTAAATTCACGATCTTCAATCGCCGCTGTTCCGATAATGACGCGGCTAACGCCTAGTCCAAGCAATTGCTCTACATCCGCAAACGTACGCAATCCGCCGCCAATCTGTACAGGCACCTGCAATTGGCTAGCGATACGACCGATCAGCTCATGATTGACCGGATGCCCTGCCTTCGCACCATCCAGATCGACCAGATGCACAAAGGAAGCTCCTTGCTCTGCAAAACCCGCCGCCACTGCCGTCGGATCGTCATTGTATACTGTTTCCTGATTATAATCGCCCTGAATCAGCCGCACACAGCGACCGCCACGAATATCAATTGCCGGATAAATAGTAAAAGAAGACAACGCATTTCCTCCTTAGTAGATACATGGTGAAGCACATCATGCGCTTCGATTGCTTATTTGCCATAGCCTATATCGATTTTATCTTATTGCAACCATACGGTCGCAGTTGGACTTCTCAAGTATAAACGCCCTTTTCGCTTTGGCTTTGTTCACTTCTGCTTTGTTCACTTCTGCTTTGTTCACTTCTGCTTTGTTGCACATTGCAACGTCACTGTACTCGCTCGCCTACACACAATGCTAGGAAATTACGCAATAGCAGCTTGCCCAGCTCTCCGCTCTTTTCTGGGTGGAACTGCATGCCATATACATTGTCGCGTCCGACAATCGCGGTTACTGGATGACCGTACTCGGTCACGGCAATCAGATCCTCTGAATGCTCTGGCAGCACATGATACGAATGGACAAAATACGCATGACCTGCATACAGATCGCGCACCAGTGCGTGATCTGGCTGCTTGTACTCCAGCCGATTCCAGCCCATATGCGGCACTTTATATTCCCCTTCCGCAAAGCGCACAACCTTGCCCGGTAAAATATCCAACCCACGATGATTGCCGTACTCCTCACTCTCGCTGAACAACAGCTGCATACCGAGACAAATGCCGAGCAGCGGCTTACCGCTAGCAGCAACCTCCTGCACCACATGATCCATGCCGCCTTCGCGAATATGATTCATCGCATCACCAAACGCACCCACGCCCGGCAAAATCACGCCATCCGCCGCCAGAATCTCGTCCCGGTCGCCTGTGATGAGGTAATCGTAGCCCAGACGCTCAATCGCCTTGCTCACACTATGCAAATTACCGATGCCATAGTCTACAATTGCAATTGCCATCTTACAGCACTCCCTTCGTCGAAGGCACTCCTGTCACACGCGGATCGATGGTTGTCGCTTCATCAATGGCACGACCAAGCGCCTTGAACACCGCTTCGATCATATGGTGCGTATTTTTACCGTAATGCACGATCACATGCAGCGTAATACGCGCTTCCAGTGCCAGCTTCCACAGAAACTCGTGTACCAGCTCCACCTGAAAACTGCCCACCTGCGCAGACGGATATTCCGCACGATATTCAAAATGCGGACGGTTACTCACATCGATCACAACCTGCGCTAGCGCCTCGTCCATCGGGATAAACACATTCGCATAGCGCTTAATGCCACGCTTATCACCAAGGGCCTCGCGCAGCGTCTGACCCAAACAGATACCGATATCCTCGACTGTATGGTGATCGTCGATCTCAATGTCTCCCTGCGCCTTGAGCGTCAGATCAAAATGACCGTGCTTGGTGAACAAGTCCAGCATATGATTCAAAAACGGCACATCCGTCTCAATCGCTGCCTGCCCTGTACCATCCACCTGAAAAGCAAGCTCGATATTCGTTTCATTCGTTTTGCGGCTAACCTCCGCGCGGCGTGTACTCTGATTTTCCGTTGACATATGGCTACTCCCCCAGCATGTTTAAATGAACAAGCATTTCCTCATTCCTGCATCGCGATACGTCTTACCCTTCTTGCTCCAAGCGAATCTGAATCGCTCGTGCGTGACCTTCCAGACCTTCATGACGCGCCAGTTCCATAATAATATTCCCATTTGCTAGCAGCGCTTCTTTACTATAATAAATCATGCTCGATTTTTTGATAAAATCATCCACATCAACCGGCGATGAGAAACGTGCCGTACCATTTGTCGGAATAATATGATTCGGTCCAGCAAAATAGTCGCCTACCGGCTCCGAGCTGTAATTGCCGAGGAAAATGGCACCAGCATTTTCGATCAGACCGAGAATATTCATCGGCTGATCCACCATAATCTCTAGATGCTCCGGTGCGAGTCGATTGACTACGCTAATGCCCTCGTTCAGGTCCTCTGTAACGATAATTGCACCATAATTGTTCACTGATGCTGACGCAATATCGCGACGCGGTAAGGTTTCCAGCTGACGCTGTACTTCGGCAGATACTTCGTCCGCAATCCGCTGGGATGGAGTCACCAGAATAGCAGATGCCATCTCGTCATGCTCAGCTTGAGACAACAGATCAGCAGCGATGTACGCTGGATTGGACTGCTCATCTGCCAGCACGACAATTTCGCTCGGTCCTGCAATGCTGTCGATATCGACGACACCGTACACCTCGCGCTTTGCCAATGCCACATAGATATTGCCGGGACCGCAGATTTTATCAACCGGCTGGATACTTTCCGTTCCATATGCGAGTGCAGCAATCGCTTGCGCACCGCCGACACGGTAAATTTCCGTTACACCTGCTTCAGCTGCCGTCACCAGAATGTACGGATCAATGCCTTCGGTTCCGCCTGTTGCAGGCGGCGTGACCATTACAATCTCCGGTACACCTGCCACCTGCGCTGGAATAACATTCATTAGCACAGAGGACGGATACGCCGCTTTGCCGCCGGGTACGTAGACACCGACACGCTTCAGCGGACGAATAATCTGACCGAGCAAGCTACCATCCGGCTGTAGATCCATCCACGAATTGCGCTTTTGCTTTTGGTGAAATTGGCGAATATTATCCGCCGCCTGCGTAATCGCTTGAATAAACGAAGGCTCCACCTGCGCATATGCTGCCTGTAATTCCTCTGGCGTCACTCGCAACTGATCCACCGTCAGCTTGGTACGGTCAAAACGACTTGTATAATCTAGCAGTGCTGTATTTCCCTGCTGTTTAATATCAGTAACAATTTGTTTCACCGCGGCATTTTGCTCCGGCGAGCCGTATTCCACCTCGCGCCGCAGATCAAAATCACGTGCAGATACTATTTTCAATACCGCTCTCTCCTTTACTCCTGCCCGTTACGTAGCAGAGGGCTGACCAATCACTTTTTGTAAATGATCGCACAATTGCTGAATCTCTTCATTTTTCATGCGATAGCTGACTCGGTTCGCGATCAGGCGGCTGGTGATGCCGAACAACTCTTCCATTTCTACCAGTCCGTTCTCACGAAGCGTTTGACCCGTTTCGACCATATCGACGATACGATCTGCCAACCCGATCATCGGTGCTAGCTCAATCGAGCCGTTCAGCTTGATCACTTCTACCTGCTGCCCGCGTTCGCGAAAATACTGGGACGCCACATTAGGGTACTTGGTAGCAACCCGTTGGCGAATGCCCGGCTGCCAGTCTGGCAGTGCGATTACCGACATCCGGCAGCGGGCGATGCCCAGATCAAGCAGCTCGTATACATCGCGGTTTTCCTCCATCAGTACATCTTTACCAACGATACCAATGTCGGCGACACCGTGCTCTACATAGATCGGTACGTCAACTGGCTTGGCGAGAATAAATTCCATCCCTGCTTCCGGTAGTTCTACGATCAGCTTGCGTGAATCATCCACATCGGTTGGAACCGGAATGCCCGCTTCACGGAACATTTCGGCAGCTTTTTTATAGATACGCCCTTTGGGCATGGCTACTTTTAATATCTGGCTCATCAGGTCTGCATCTCCCTGTTATCATTTTGACTTGGGACAGGATCAGGTTAGAACCGGCTTGCCGTGTGCAAAGCGCAGCACCTGACTGTATCCGTCGATTGACTCCTGTTCATTGCTAGCAACTTCTGCTTCTTCATGCCGAGTCACCACAATCGTACCTTGCTGGCGCAGTTCGCCTGCCTTTGCAAACGCATGATGACGACTTAATTCATCGTATACGATCAATACAGGCTGTGGTGCGGATGGTACCGGCAGTTGCACACCGTCTAGAATCCGATTTGTTTTCAAAGCAAATCCGGTCGCTGCCAGCGGACGTCCAAACTGGGACAGCAAGTTATCATATCGACCGCCGCTACATACCGGCGATCCCAATTCTGCTGCATAGCCCTCGAATACCATACCCGTATAATAGGAGAAGTTACCGATCATCGTCAGATCGATCATCACATATTCGGACATATCGTACGCTTCCAGCACTTCCCATACCTTACACAGATGGCGAATCGCATCAGCTGCCTGCGGGTTGCTGCTAATCTCAAGCGCCTGTTCGCAGATGTCCTGCGCACCGCGCAATCGCAGCAGCCCTTCTAGCTCCGCACTTTGCGCCTGCGATAGCTGGAAAGCGTGAAGCTGCTCGCGGAAACCTACAAAGTCACGATTCAGCAGACGTTCCTTGAGCGCCTCCTGCTTGTCCTTTTGACCCGGCAGAGCTTCTTCCAGTATGCCGCTCAGAAAACCTACATGACCAAGCGAAATCTGAAAATTCTGCACACCTGCCGCCTGCAAGGATGAGATCGCCAGCGCGATCACTTCCGCATCCCCTTCCGGTGAATCCACACCGACCAGCTCGGCTCCAGTTTGGAAAAATTCCGCTTCCCGTCCCGCTTCCTCTTCAATGGAACGAAATACATTGGCATGATACGCCAGACGTACCGGCACTTCCTCCTGCTGTAATAATGAACTCATGACACGCGCTATCGGAGTCGTCATATCGGAACGCAGTACCATCGTCGTACCGCGGTTATTCAGCATTTTAAACAGTTTGCTATCGGAGGTGGAGCTTGCCACACCTACCGTATCGTAATATTCAAGTGTTGGCGTGATGATTTGCCGGTACCCCCAGCGGGACATGCAATCCAGCACATTTTGCTCGATATAGCGAAGCTTGGATACAACATGCGGCAGATAATCACGCACGCCAATCGGCTTTTCAAATCCTTTCGGTTTCGACAAAACGGTCACCTCTGATTGAAATGATATATTTTAACACATTAAAGTGGTACTTTGCTAATAAAGTAAAGGATATTTGCTATATTACCATACCTACTCTACCTCGTCAATTACACGCCTAACAACATCAGCAAGTCAGATAGCTTCTCTCTATTACCCTAATAGGATGCGTATTCACCGCACGATATTTCCCGGAAAATAGAACCTTATACATCTATGTAACTAGCCGCTGTTCTTCACTACTTTCGCTCTTATACATCCATAATCCTGTTTGACGCGTTGTCCAGTTCTGCATGCTAGCTCTATCCTTACATTCTATATAGCAAAAACCCCCAATCTCCATTCACATGGAAATCAGGGGTTACAATATCATCACCAGACTAGGAGCCAAACTAACTAGGCAAACTACGGATTTGTGCGGCGCACCGCATCCACATCTTGACGTATCCGTTCACGCTCCGCTCGCTTTTCCCGATGGCGACCAGAGAGCGAATACGGAATGCTGCCCAGCAGCACCCATGAGTACGAGAAGCGCCGGAACACAAACTGCACAAACAAGGTAGATACCACCAGTGCAATAATCAAACCTGCATAGATCCAGACAAAATACGTCAGTGTGCCCATCGAGAACCAATCCTGCGTCTCCCGATAAAAAGCAAGAATAAATGGATGAACCAGATACACAGCAAATGAAACCTCACCCAATCGGCGCAATACTGCCAGTATACCCTTCGGCGCAATCCGGTTGAGTATAAATGCCGACTGGAACAATACCAGCGCTGATAGCATCGTATACACATTCCAGAACAGCTCGTACCAGAGCGAATCCAGCCATTCATTCGTCAAACGTGCATCATACCAGATCTGCACATACACCAGTCCAGTTGCTAGCCAAGCGATCCACAGAACCGCCGTAATCAGCTTGAGACCGCCGTTCATATCTTTCCAGCTGGTCATCACCCATTTGCGGAATGGTTTGAAATAAATCGCTACAAATGCCCCCATCATATAGTAGGCAAAATATGAGAAGGCAATACTGCCTTTGCTTGCATAGTGAAGATCGTACTTGTTCCACAGTACCCAGCCCCATTGCACGGCAAGCCCGATCACGAGCGCCCAGCGAGCCATCCAGCGCTGACTTTTCAGCAGCCACAGCATCAGTGGGAATAGAATGTAGAACTGCACACTAATAAATACAAAATAAAGATGTGTCCATGCCGAACCGTGGAAAATGGCATCTACGTAATCCATAACCAACATCCCGACCGGCTCGTCAAAGCGGTCCCGCGTATACAGCTTATAAATGAAATACAGTGCCGAAATCAGAATATACGGCAGCAAAATGTACAGCATCCGTTTTTTATAAAAGCTAGTAATCAGCTTGCTATTCAACGGACGATCATAATAATTGTAAAACAGCACAAAGCTGCTCAGAAAGATAAACGATGGTGTTCCATATTTGAACATCAAATTCAGAAAATTAAATACGTAATAAATGGAAGTATTCACAGCTTCAATGGTTGCGTTTGATGTAGAATGTACATGCAGCACGCCAATGATCGCCAGCGCCCGAAAAAAATCGAGCTGGGGCAGCCGCTCCTTCTTGAGTTGATTCAATGTTAAAGCATCCCCTTACATATCGAATGGTACAACCAGATCAATACCTCTATGTTCCCAGGCTTGTCGTTCCTGTAGAGAGTTGATGCACAATGTACCATATCCATGCAATATAGCATGCAGAGACAGCACAGGATTACCTTTATCCTCTGCTGTCATCATGCTGCTTATGTCATTCTCTCTATGTTCTGCTTGTATCTCCATCTGATCGTATAGATGAATTTGGATCAGCAGACACCTCGGCAACTGGCGAATGCCCAGACAGCACTCGCAGAGGGTTCCCCCCGACAAAAGAGCCTGCCGCCACATCCTTATGTACGACTGAGCCTGCTGCTACAATCGCGCCATCGCCAATCGTTACGCCCGGCAAAATGGTACAATTCGCACCAATCATCACTTCGTCTCCGATCACTACATCGCCAAGGCGATATTCCTTGATCAGATACTCATGCGCCAGAATGGTTGTATTGTACCCAATTACCGAATTGCGTCCAATCTTGATGCGCTCTGGAAAAAACACATCTACCATCACCATCAGTCCAAAAGCGGTATCCCTGCCGACTTCCATACGGAGCAGATGGCGATATATCCAGTTTTTCATTTCCAGCACCGGACAATATCGCGATAGCTGAATAAAGATAAAATTGCGTACACCCTTAAACGGGCTGACCGTACGATAAATTTGACGCAGCGCATTGCGCTTGCCATCCACCGGATAATGCTCCAGCTTTCTCATCGATCTACCGTATCGCCCAGCACCAGCTCATACAAATCACTCATTTGCTGTAAAATATACGTCGGTTTATACTTGGACAATTCTGCTTCGCCCTTTAGCGACCATGCTACACCCGCGGAACGTACGCCCGCTGCTGCCGCTGACTTCAGATCGGCAGGGCTATCGCCCACCATCAGTGTCGTTTCCGGCGATGAACCGAGCGCTTCTAGCGCCCGTTCAATCGGCTGTGCATGTGGCTTCGGATGCTCCACATCGTCCAGTGTAATAATGACCTGCATATATTGATCCAGCTCGAACAGCTTCAATACCTTTTCTGTAGTCGCACGAATCTTGGTTGTCACTACACCGAGCTTCAACCCTTCAGCTTGCAAACGTGCCAGCACAATATTCACCTCGGGAAATGGCGCCACCATGGCATCATGGTGAATCGCACTGTACTCCCGATAAGCTGTCACGAGCGAAGTCACATCGTCCTGACCGGAAAAGGTGCGCAGCTGTTGCTCTAGCGTCAACCCCATATGCGGAATGATCTGCTCACGCGTGAGCGGCGATACATCCGGCTGATTCATAACATTCATAAAAGAAGAAATAATCAGCTCATTCGTATCGACAATCGTTCCATCCAGATCAAATAGTACCGTATCAATCATGCTTCATTACTCCTTCCGCTCGGAATGAGCCCTTTCCTCATCCGCAGGCAGCGGCTGTTGTCGTTCACTTGCAGCTGGTGTAGCTGCTGTCTCTACACTGGCTGCATCTGTATTGGATGCAAACTCATGACCATGCTTGCTTGAGACAATCGGATCACTGTAACGTACGTTCGATGCACCTGTACGACGACGAATCAGGATGAGCAGAATCGCTACTATAATCAGCACCAGCGACAGCAATTGAGAAATACGGATATTACCATACCCAGGCTCAATCGCACCTTGTTGGAATCCAAACAGCGTCATTGGTGACCAGAGTCCATTCACAAACGATACCAGCCATGCCGGACCGTCAAAGGTTAGACTGTCTGTACGCAATGCCTCGATAAAGAAGCGACCAATCCCGTACCAGATAAAATAAGACATAAAAATCTCACCCGCACGCACAAACGGACGACGGCGCAAGAAGCATAGCAGCAATACACCAACAAGATTCCAGACCGACTCATACAAGAAGGTCGGATGATGATAAATGCCGTTTACATTCATCTGATCTACAATAAAATTCGGCAAATGCAGATTGCCACGCAGGAACGACTCGTCCACTGGACCGCCGTATGCCTCCTGATTAACAAAGTTCCCCCAGCGACCAATCAGCTGTCCAATCAACAGCGAAGGCGCACACATATCCGCAATCCTCCAGAAATTGTAGCCTTTGTAGCGCGTATAGATCACTGCACAGATAATCGCACCAATCAGCGCACCATAGATAGCGATCCCGCCGTTCCAGATTTTAAAAACGTCCACAAAATTGTTTTTGTAGTCTGGCCAGCGGAACGCAACATAATAGATGCGTGCTGCGATAATTGCCGACGGCACCCCGAACAGCAGCAAGTCCATGAAAAACTCCTGCGGAATACCGAACCGTTTGCCTTCACGAATCACAAACAGCAGGCCCATCAGCGCACCAAAGCCCAAAATCAGACCATACCAGTGCACTTCCAGCGCCCCGATAGAAAAAGCAATCGGATTAATCAACAATGTCCCCATAACGTAACCTCTCCTTAATCCAGTTCGTCGAGATCTTCAGCAATCGTCTCGGTCAGCTTGTGCGTGAATTGGAGAGCTGCATTGTAACCCATCCGCTTCAGACGGAAATTCATCGCCGCCACTTCAATAATAACCGCCAGATTTCGTCCCGGTCGTACAGGGATCGTCACCAGAGGTACATCCGTGTCGATGATTTTGGTTGTCTCTTCATCCAAACCGATGCGGTCATACTGTTTGTCCTGCTGCCATGCTTCCAGACGAACAACCAGCGTAATTCGTTTGTTGTTGCGAATCGCCCCTGCACCAAACAGTGTCATTACGTTGATGATACCTACGCCGCGAATTTCCAGCAGGTGACGGATCAATTCAGGAGCCGTACCGTGCAGCTGATTATCCGACGTTTGGCGAATCTCTACTGCGTCATCCGCGATCAGACGATGTCCACGTTTGACCAGCTCCAACGCGGTTTCACTTTTACCGATACCGCTGCTGCCTGTGATCAACATACCTACACCATAAATGTCGACCAGTACACCGTGAATCGTTGCTGTCGGTGCTAGCTTTTTCTCCAAAAAGTTGGTAATGCGGCTAGACAGAATGGTAGTAGACAGATTGCTGCGCAATACAGGCAATCCGTGGTTCTCACTCGCTTCCACCAATTCCTCTGGAATCTCAAGTCCACGTGTTACTACAATACAAGGCGTTTCTTCATGACATAGCTTGCTCATACGCTCTGCCTTTTCCTCATGCGTTAGCATTTTAAAGAAAGCCAGCTCGGTGCGTCCAAGGATTTGTACACGCTCTGTTGGATAATACTCAAAATAACCCGCCATCTCCAGACCGGGACGGTTCAGATCATCTACGGTAATGTTTCGTTTTAAGCCAAGTCCCCCGGATACAACCTCAAGCTGGAACATTTGCACTAATTCCGAAACCTTTACATGTTTGGCCATTCTGTTCTTCCTTTCCCTGAGTAGATCACTTGTCTTGTAGGAGTGTATTTGTGATGTTGTACATATTGATGCCAATGTACCCATGGTAATGGAAAATGGAAACGAAATCAATCAGAGCGCCGGATTTCAGACGCTGAAGGGGACGTTTTTATTCGTCATGGCAACATTATGGCCTATATTTATTATAAATTCGCATATGTCACTAATGCAGTAAGCAACCGCACTCTTCTACCGATTACCTTCTACCGATTACCTTCTACCGATTACCTTCTACCGATTACCTTCTACCGATTACCTTCTACCGATTACCTTCTACCGATTACCTTCTACCGATTACCTTCTACCGATTACCAAAAAGACTGCCAGAACCTGATCGGTTCGGCAGTCTTTTTTACTTGCTATAGGGAGGATTCGCCCATTTAGCGAATCGCACGTATTATACAGTTGCAGGCTCGCTATAGAACAGGTTATCTTCAGAAGCTGGATCGAAGATGTGTACTTTGTTCATATCGATAGCCATTGTTACCGTAGCGTTATCACGTGTAGTGGAACGACCATCTACACGAGCAATAACAGTGTCAGAGCTAATACCGCTCAGGTACAGCAATGTTTCGTGACCCAGGTTCTCGGAAACATCCACTTTTGCAGTAAATACGCTGTTCGGCGAAGCTTCCAGGAATACAGGCTCCTCGTGAATATCTTCTGGACGAACACCCAGAATCACTTCTTTACCATTGTAGCCTTGATCTTTCAGCACTTGTGCTTTACCGCCCGGAAGGTTCAGTTCCAGACCCGCTGCGGAGAATACAGTACCACCGTTTTTCTCAGACAGCGTACCACGGATAAAGTTCATAGTTGGGGAACCAATGAAACCTGCTACGAACATGTTACGAGGATGGTTGTACAGCTCTTCTGGAGAAGCAGCTTGTTGAATGATACCATCTTTCATAACAACGATACGATCGCCCATTGTCATTGCTTCGATCTGATCATGCGTTACGTAGATAACAGTCGTTTGCAGACGTTTTGCCAGTTTTGTGATTTCCGCACGCATCTGACCACGCAGTTTTGCATCCAAGTTGGACAGCGGCTCATCCATCAGGAAGACTTGTGGATCACGAACGATCGCACGACCGAGCGCGACACGCTGACGTTGACCACCGGACAGCGCTTTTGGCTTACGATCCAGCAAATGCTCAATATCCAGAATTTTCGCAGCTTCACGCACGCGTTTTTCGATTTCTTCTTTTTTCACCTTACGAAGTTTCAGACCAAACGCCATATTGGAGTATACATCCATATGCGGGTACAACGCGTAAGATTGGAATACCATCGCGATATCGCGGTCTTTTGGTGCTACGTCGTTAACAACGCGATCGCCAATGTACAGTTTACCTTCGGAGATTTCTTCCAGACCTGCGATCATACGCAGTGTTGTGGATTTACCACAACCGGAAGGACCAACCAATACCAGAAACTCTTTATCTTTAATGTCGAGATTGACATCAACTACTGTTGCTTTATCGGAACCCGGATACTTTTTGAAAATATGCTCTAAGCGTACACCTGCCATAATAAAAAACCTCCCAAAGTATAATGTGGTCTTTTTACAGTCTTGCTTGTCACAATCATGCTGGTTGAAGCTGCTATTCACCTTATTAGTAAATGAGGAGCATCTTCACCGGCTAGATCCGATTCCATATACTCTCACGCAGCCAAAGCATGGTCATCATCCTGTTTCGAATTCCGCTTTACTGTCATTATGTACAATGAGGCTGACAATAAATGACGCATCTCGCAAATCAGGGACCAAAGCAGTAAAGATAATCCGGTTCATCGATTACATGTAATCGAGTCATGTGCCTTCCACGATCTTATACGTACAGATCATATAATCACCATTCAGCGTTATACCATCTGCCAAAGAATCCGCAGAACAGCTCCATTTCATGACCTGTAGTTGATCATTTGAAACCGGTTACTTTATCTGCTTCTATCTTACCCTAATCTGCTCGCCAGCTCTATCGACAAAATACACAAAAAAAAAATCAGCTTTTTGTCACTTTATACAATAGCAGAGTTAAACGCATCAATACTGCATCTTCAAACCGTCGTACATCCAGCTGCGTATCCTGTTTAATCTTGTCCAATCGATACAGCAATGTGTTTCGGTGGATATATAACTGCTTGGCAGTCTCACTTACATTACAATCCATTTTGAAAAAGGTCTCCAGCGTTGTTACCGTCTCCTCATCTCCAAATAAATGCGAATGATGATCTGCTGATTCCACAAACCGTTGCCGTTCTTCTTCTGGAATGCGATATAGCAAACTCTCCAACCGCAGCTCCCATGGCAGATGAATATGCTCCGTCACCTGAAACAGTCGTCCCAGATGAATCGTTTCCCGTAATTGCGATACCGTTTGTGCCAACCCATCCAGCGGATTCAATGGCAGGGTTACACTAATATGAAAGCTCCCTACCCACTCGCTCGCCACCAGTTCATGCAGCCCAAGCGCAAATGCAGTCAACAGATCTTCCTCTGTATCCTCACTCTCATGCCCAGCGTCACGTCCATCTTCCTCATCCTCAATCAGCTCATGCTTGGCGAGTACCAGCCATTCGTTATCCTGCAATGGAATCAACAACACATCCCGATCAAAATAACTGGATAGTAGTTTTTCCAACTGTTTCGGATTCAATGTCCCTACCTGCAAGCTATCCGCCAGCAGCAAAAAAGGTACCATCACTGAATCCAGTCGCTCTCTGATCCCATACTCGGTCGGAATCTCGGCAGATGGATTGCGTAAGCTAACCTGTCTAACCAGCCATTGTCCCAACTCACGCGCTTGCTGATCCTTCCCCTGTACAACAGATGTTAAAGACATAGGCTGTAACCCCATTACCGAAGGCAACAACAGCTCCAACAGCTGATAAATACGCTGCATTTCATTGAAATCATAATTATAGGAACTTGTGTCCTTCGCTACAACTCCCTCAGACAACCCCATATCTTCTACAACAACCGTATCCGTATGTTGCCGACCTCTCAAAGGTTCGGGCGTCCATACAATCACTTCCCCAGCCTGACGCATTACTGGAATCATCCATAATGACTCATCCGGTTCTCCTGCTGTGTTCATTTTTGTAGATAGCTGCTCCTTTTCCTCCCACGTTTTTTCACTCAAACGATGCTCTATCATATTCAACCCAGTAATCTGTTCAATCCGCTGCCGTAGTTCATTTACATCCATAAAGTAAATTCCCTTCCATTCGCAAATTCCACTTCCAGCTTTCCTCATTCCTTATCTCATCAGCCTTCTTCGATCAACAGTATTCTGGTTTCATATATCTGTACACTAACTCTAACGATGGATAATTAAACTTCATAATTCATACCTGAACTTCATATCATTTTCATCTATAACCATACTTCATTACAGAAATACCTAATCATACGATCAACTTCCTACATTATAATAGGTAAAAATACAGATGCCAAAATTCTATTTTAAGAATCCATATTCCTCTATACTCTCTTCTTAACATTCTTCTTGTATTCCTCATATTTCAAAATATGCTTCAGCATACTATTTACAATCCAGTTATCATGTTTATTTCAATACTACTTCCTACATACAACAAAAAAATAGAACACTAAGATAGAATACAATTCACGATAGAATAACAAATAGAATAACAAAAAAGCATCCTACCTATAAGGTAAGATGCTTTCTTTTAGATGAGCCATGAAGGACTCGAACCTTCGACACCCTGATTAAAAGTCAGGTGCTCTACCAACTGAGCTAATGGCTCTTATAAAAAAACTGGTGGAGGCTGATGGATTCGAACCACCGAACTCGGAGAGAACAGATTTACAGTCTGCTGCGTTTGGCCACTTCGCTAAGCCTCCACATTAAAAGATGGCTCGGGACGGAATCGAACCGCCGACACGAGGATTTTCAGTCCTCTGCTCTACCGACTGAGCTACCGAGCCATACTGTATATTAAGTTAATATACTGTATAGCCAATTTTCATAAAAAGAAAATGGCGGAACCGACGGGATTTGAACCCGCGATCTCCTGCGTGACAGGCAGGCATGTTAACCCCTACACCACGGTTCCAGAGAAAAAAATGGTGCCGGCGAGAGGATTTGAACCCCCGACCTACTGATTACAAGTCAGTTGCTCTACCAACTGAGCTACACCGGCACATTATGGTGGAGACTGAGGGGATCGAACCCCCGACCCTCTGCTTGTAAGGCAGATGCTCTCCCAGCTGAGCTAAGTCTCCAGGTATGTATGGTAGCGGCGGAGGGGATCGAACCCCCGACCTCACGGGTATGAACCGTACGCTCTAGCCAGCTGAGCTACACCGCCACGATATTAAAGAACAATGTTTGCCCTAAAATCTTGAATAAGATTCAAAATTCTAGTGGCGGAGAGAGAGGGATTCGAACCCTCGCACCGCTTACGCAGTCTAACCCCTTAGCAGAGGGTCCCCTTATAGCCACTTGGGTATCTCTCCAAGAAAATTTTCCAAAGTTGTTCCCTGAAAACTGAATCCGAAACGAATCATCGCGCATTTAGAATCTTGGATAAGCCCTCGACCGATTAGTATTGGTCAGCTCCATGCATTGCTGCACTTCCACCCCCAACCTATCAACCTCGTCGTCTTCAAGGGGTCTTACATACTGGGAAATCTCATCTTG